>JBFWYF010000539.1:0-5588 GCA_050186685.1 Pirellulaceae bacterium | reverse complement strand
AGCCGCCACTGGTCCCGGAGCCCCGTGACGAGATTCCGCCAGTAAAAGGACCAGGTCGGGTTGCCGTGCACGAGCAGCAAGGGGTCTCCCTTGCCCTCGTCCAGGTAGTGGAGTCGCCAGGGCCCCAAGGACAAATGGTGCGAGCAGAACGGATAGAGCGTTCTCCAGTCGTGTGGGGCAGCTGGCGGCATCGAGCGAATATACGGATCCGAAAGGTGGCGGCAAAGGTGGCAGCCTGCGGGCTAACGGGCGGCTTTCGGCTGCCAGGCATTCCGCTCGGCCGGCTGGCCAAGCTTTCCGTGCTGACTTTCCACGTCCGTCAGCACGTTGTCTGTGAACAGGACCCGCTGGGCTGAACCCGAAACGGTGACGGCAGGTGTCGTAAGCCCGCTCAGCGTATTGCCGGCGATGCCGATGTCGGATGTGCCATCCAGCACAATGCCTGCCGCGGCAATGTCGTCCGTCCCGCGTTTGATGGCGCCCTCGCCGATGTAGCTGTTGCTGAAGCTGTTGCCAGTCACGGCGATCCGGCCACTGTTGCGGCCGATTCGCAGGGCATCCGTTTTCATCAGCGGAAAGGCGTTGGCCGAGACGGCGCACCCATGGGCGTCCTCCAGAACGATGCCGGCCCCGTTGTGGGCAATCACGTTGGCGCTGAGCGCAATCCCATAGCAGTCCCGGCCGAGCTCAATCGCCGTGCTCTGACACTCTTCGATCATGTTGCCCGATACGACACTGCCGTAGGTGTTCTCGATCACGACGCCGCGCCCCAGGTGGTCGTCCACACAGTTACCGGTCATGCACAGATTGAATCCATCGATGCAGTGCAGTGCGTCCTGGTTCTCTTCGAACTGATTGGCCGAGACGACGATATCGTGGCAACCTTGCAGATTCAAACCGACTTTCTTGTTGTAGGTGATCAGCGAATCGCTGACGCGTGCGTCCTCATAACAAAAGTCCAGACGCATGCCGTCGCCTCCGTGGTAGCTGGACGTGACGCCATGAATCAGTATTTCGTTGATCAAACGTGCCTGGATTCCGTGCCCGCTCTTGGGATTGCCGATCACACGAAAATTGGTGAGACAGATCCGCCACAGATTTTTCGTCCGGTCGCGCGTGTCCGTGGCCTCGGGATGCGTCAGCAGTATCGCCGGCTGGCCCGCTTCGTTCCGATTCTTGATCACCGTGGCGGTACCGACTCCCTCGAGGCAGACATCACCGCGACGCACGACCAGCGGCTGATCGATGGCAAACTCGCCGGCCGGCAGACGCACGAGACCACCCTCCGCGGGCAACGCGTCGATCGCGGCCTGAAGAGATGGATACTGAGCGGCGTCGATTGCTGGGCGAGCTCCCGGAAGCTGCGACGACGTAGCGTCCGTGCCTCGCGCCGGGAAAACACCTTGCGCCGCGACGACCAGCAGGCAAGCAGTAATCAGCAGCCCGTTCACGATCCGCATCGGAATACTCCTCGGAGGTTTTGCGTTAAAAGGGGAACACAAGCGGTGCCAAGACCACGGTCACGACAAAGAAGATGATATCGAGGGGCACGCCCAGCCGCAGGTAGTCGGAAAACCGGTAGCCACCCGGTCCGTAGACCATGAGATGCGTCTGATAGCCAATCGGCGTCGCATAACCCGCCGACGCCCCGACCATGACGGCCATGACAAACGGCAAGTGGCTGACGTGCAGCGTCTGGGCTGCGTTCAGCGCAATGGGAAAGACGAGTACTGCGGCGGCGTTGTTCGTAATGGCCTCGGTGAACAGCATCGTGGTCAGATAGACGACGCTGAGCACCACCCAGGCATTTCCGCCCGCCCAACCAATGACGTGCGAAGCAATCGTTTGCGCCGCGCCGGTCTTTTCCAGCGCATCGCCGATCCCGAGCGATGCGCCGATCACGATCAGCACCGACCATTCGATGCTCTGTCGGGCCTCCGTGATGGTGCAGCAGCGCGAGGCCACCAAGGCCAAGGCCGCAGCCAGGGCCGCCGGGAGGATGTCGATCAGTCCCAGGGATACCGAGCCGACCATGAGCAGCAAGATGGTCAAGGCCAGCCAGGCGTGATCGTGCCGCGGCAGGCTCGAGTTTTCGACACCACTGACGAGATAGAAATCTCGCGAATTGCGCTGCTGCTGGACGAAGTCGGGGTGAGCTTCCAGCAGGAGCGTATCGCCAGCCTGGAGCACGATATCGCCGATACGGGCCGAGATCCGCTTGCCGCTGCGCGCCACTGCGATGACGGCGGCATTGTAAGCGGTCCGGAACCGGCCGTCCCGAATACTGCGGTCGACCAGGGGGCAGCGGTCCGATACAACCGCCTCGATCAGGCATCGGTTTGCGCGGGGAGCCGCGAGCTGGAAGGTCTGCGAGGTGGCCGGGATCAACCCCCGCATCTTCTGCAGATCGACAACCGACTCGAGAATCCCCACAAATACGAGACGGTCATTCGCCTGCAGCTTTTCCTGTGGCCGTACCGCCACCAGGGCCTCGCCCTGCCGCTCGATTTCAACCAGGAACAAACCGGGAAGATGCCGCAGCCCTGCCTGTTCGATGCTTTGCCCCACCAACGGTCCACTGGTCTGAACCGTCATCTCGACGGTGTACTGCCGGGGATCGTCGCTCAGGCTGATCGCCGGCTTACGGTCCGGCAGCAGCCAGCGACTGGTCGCCAGAATGAATGCCATGCCGGCCAGCGCCGCGGGAAGCCCCACCCAGCTGACGTCGAACATGCCCAGTTCCGGGAGCCCGGCCTTGCGCACTTGCCCGTCCACGATCAGGTTCGTACTCGTGCCAATCAGCGTGCATGTGCCGCCGAACGTCGCGGCATACGCCATGGGCAAAAACAGTTTAGAAACGCTGAGCCGGGCTTTCTTGCACACATCGTTGACGACCGGCATGAACATCGCCACGACGGGCGTGTTGTTCAGAAAGGCGCTCAAGCCACAGACAGGTAACAGGATCCGAAGCTGCGCTTCGGCGACCGTTCGGGGACGCCCAATGAGCCGGTGTGTGACGAGCGACATCGCGCCGGTCTGGGTCAGTCCTGCGACGACGACAAACAACGCCGCCACGGTGATCAGTCCCGTATCTCCGAACCCGGCGACGGCCGTGCGAGGCGTCGGCAAGAGCGGACTCTGCGTGATGGCGCCAACCCCGATCACCAGCGTCAGAACACCCAGCGACAGCAAATCCGGCGGACCCCAGTTGCGGGCCAGCGCCAGGACGAACCCCAACGTCGCCGCGGTCACGAACCAAGCTTCCCAGGCCACCGATCGACTCCTTCGTTACTCGAACAGCGGCTTCTGCCCGCCGCCGGCGGGCAGGTTGGTCTTCAAATGCTGATAGGCCTTGGTGGTGACCATCCGCCCGCGTGGAGAGCGGATGATGAGCTCGCTGCGGAGCAGGAAGGGTTCGACGTCGTCTTCCAAGGTGTCGATCGCTACGTTCATCGTATGGGCGACCGCCTCGATGCCGACGGGGCCGCCACTAAATACCCGCATGATCGTATCGAGGTACTTGCGTTCGAGCTGTCCCAAGCCCAAGTCGTCGACTTTCAGCATCTGCAGCGCGGCCTGTACTACGGCGAGCGTGCCCAAGCCTGTCGATCGGCTTTGCGCATAGTCGCGTACCCAACGCAACAGAGTGTTGGCGACACGCGGCGTGCTGCGGCTGCGTTGTGCGATCTCGCGAGCGGCCGGTTCATCCAGCGGGATGTTCAGCTTCACGGCATTACGCCGCACCAGCGCCGTGACCTCGTCCAGATCGTAGAAGCCCAGATGTTCGCGGGTTTGAAACCGATCCCGTAGAGGCGGCGACAGCATCCCGGCTCGCGTGGTGGCGCCGATGAGCGTGAACCGCTTCAGGGGCATGCTCAGCGTCCGCGCGTTTACCCCTTCGCCGAGCACAATGTCGATGCGAAAATCCTCCATGGCCGTATACAGGTACTCTTCGACCGAGCGAGGAATGCGGTGGATCTCGTCGATGAACAGAACCGACCGCTCCTCGAGATTCGTCAAAAATGGGAGGAGCTCTTTGGGCGCTTTCAACGCAGCTCCGACCGCCATCTGCAGGCTCACACCCAGCTCGTTGGGGATGCAGCGGGCGAACGTCGTCTTGCCGAGCCCCGGCGGCCCGTCGAACAGGACATGCCCCAGTGCCTCGCCACGTTTCTGTGCCGCATCGATCGAGATCTGCAGCCGCTCGCGGACCTCGCGCTGGCCGATCATATCCTCCATCCGCTGAGGACGGAGGTCTCGATCCCGGTCGTCGTCCGGCAACTGGTTCTGGATCAGCGCTTCACGGGCCATGCGGGGCGTTCAGGAGTTTTTCCATCCGAAGTAATGACTCTGTTCCATCGTCCTAGCGTGCCCGGCCGTCCCCGTCAACGCCGCCCCGCCAGCAAGGCGGCGACCGCTACTCCGAGCGCAGCACATAGCGCCACCAGCGCGACAGCGACCACGACCTTGCGCCACGACGTCGGCGCCTGCCCGGTGGCCTGGCCCGTCTGGCCGTTGAGCACCAATCGAAAGACCTTGTCGCGGTATCGATAGGCGGCGATCCAGATCGGCAGGAACACGGCGTCGCTGGTCAGCCCCTCGAGCCGCACGTTGACCTTCAGATTCCGGCAACTTCCGGGGACGTACTTCTGGCAGGCTGCCCTCACAAGATTCTCGAACCCGGCCTGGGCGAGGGGACGTGCATACTTGCGCTGCACGCGAAACTGCTCGAACACGACATGCTCCAAATCCACCTGGGACCGCGGCACGGCTGAGCCCAGATCGAATGGAACCAGGGCCGACGTTTCGGCGGGGGTTAACGCACCACTCGCCCCAATCAACAAACCGCGATGCTGGTCGCGGTGTTCTCCTGCCAGGGGATACCAGTTGCCACGAGCTCCGGGAGGCGTCTGGCTGGTGTCCGCCGTCCAGAACGCATAGGTCTGGGAGGCAAATACCCAATAGGGAACGTACACCGCCGTCATTTTTTCGACGAGAGCGGCCGTGGCCAGGTCGCCCGGCCGCCAGAATCCTTGCTGGAGCCACTGTCGCATCCGGGCGATCGCTTCGTCCCGCGACAAGACAAACGGCACGACGGAATCGGGTACCCACGATTTCGTGTCCTCACGAGCCTCCAGCTGCTGAGAACCACAGAACGGACACCGCAGCGTCTGGGCGGAGGCATCGTAGCTCATCGAGGCCCCGCAACCCCGGCAGTCGAAGTTGTGAGTCGTCAGCAGCGTGCCCATCGGGCGTGACGCGGCTTCCCGCGCCGGTGCTTCAGTCCCGCAATTTGGGCAGAACAAATCCTCTTCGTCGAGCATCGCTCGACAAGTCGTGCATCGTTCCAGTCCCTCCGACATGTCCCGTCACTCCTCCGCTTCACGCCCGATCGTTGGACCACCATTAACTGGTTCCGGTTGGATTCGGTCAATGCCGGGGCAGAGGGAGTGGCACTGGCTCCGCCAGTGCGGCCCAGCTGGGAGGCGCTTGGCCCAGGGCCCGGGAAAACACTGGCGAAGCCAGTGCCACCCAGCTGGGGCAGAGGGAGTGGCGCTGGCTCCGCCAGTGCGGCCCAGCTGGGAGGC
>JBFWYF010000538.1:0-5604 GCA_050186685.1 Pirellulaceae bacterium | reverse complement strand
CGGTTCGGCGCTGGCCCTCATCGCGGTGGGACGGACAGCAGGCTGGATCGCGCACGCGCTGGAGCAGCGCGCGGCGGGACAGCTGATCCGGCCCCGCGCGGTATCTGCGGGGCCGGCGCCGGGGGAGGGATGAACGTCGGACGACGACCGACGTGACGCAAGCAAATGCAGAATGTCAGCCCGATGTGATCTGAAGTCGCATCCTGCCGATCAGGAGCACCCTTGCAGCGTGGCGAGAGAAGACAGCTCCCGCGGCGGCCGCTCCCCTACGATCACAACGACCAATCATTCTCTGATCTCCTGTGCAATCCCGGCGGCGCGCCGTCCATACTCGACCCAGGCTGCAAGGTTCGGGCTGAATTTTGCCTGCACCTTGGCGTCATAGGCCGCAACATCGTTCGCATCCAGCAGGTCACGCCAGCGGCCGTTTGAACCCTTGAAGAAGAAGCCACGAGCCCCGTGCTTGCGCGTCCCGTTCATCTCGGGAAGCAGCAGGTCAGCGGCGTCGCGCATCTCTGAAAATTGCGCGGCACGGACCAGCGTACCCCAGATCCTCTCGTCAACGTCGACCCCAAGAAACGCTGCCACGCGGCGCATTTCGGTGTCCAGATCGGCGATCAGGTCGTTGAAGTGAACCATCAGGAGATTTGGCAGGCTGCGCTCTTTCCAGTATGTCAACTCGAAATCAAAGAAGGACAGTCCTATTCCACCTTCGTCCTGACCAGCGATTTCGGATCGGGATATCCAGTATCGGTACAGATCGGCTTCGCTGTCCGGGATCGACGGAAATGGCTTGTCAAGAGTCTCATCGTCCAGGCCAATGCGGCTGAAGTTCGCCCTATGCCGATCCGCGAATCCGGTCCACTGGTTGTGCAGCGACATAGCGACATCCCGACCGTCTCGCACGACGTGAATGTATTTCACTTCGTCATAGATAGGCAGGCCGTCGGCGGGCAGGTGCGACTTCGCAAAGCGGCGGTGCACCTGTTTGTCGAACTCTGCATAGATTGGCCTGACATCACCATAGTGCCGCCCATCAATCCACGGGGAAACAGGCGTGATTGCCCGTGGTGTCGGGTCCTGAAAAATGAGCAGCCCGACGATTTGCTGCATCCAGGTCGTACCGGCCTTCGGGTATGTCGCCACGATGATATCACCTGACCGCGGACTGTACGCGTTCCAACGGCGACTGTCAGTGGACCAGGTGCGATATTCGCGCGTCGCGGGCCGAATAAGCCGCATGTCTTGTTCCCCTTCTCACAGCATCCCGATGGATTTTTGATTTCACCTGAGCACAATAGACCCTAGAAGTTGGCGACAGCAAAAGCAAATAGAGTCGTAGTTGACGGCTCTCTTGTCTCAAGACCGCCACAATCCTGTCGCTCACAGGCAGCTTTCTAGCAGGATCGCAATAACGTGATCTGAACAGCACCGCTGCCGCCCGATGCTTTCGTCTTGCGGTGCATCTTTATTTCGCCCGACATATTCAGATGGTTCCGATCCGGCCCCCGCGATAAAGGCGGCCGGCACCCTGCCAGGAGGCCTGGGAGCAACGCCAGGGGTGGACCGGTTGGCGAAACTGTCGCAACTTGCGCCAATGTTCGAGAGAGGCAGCGATGCATGATGGAGCGAAACCCTGGCGTACGGGCGACCTTCCCTATCTGGAGCGGGAAATAAATTACTGGACCGTGTCGAAAGGCTACGCCGCATGTACCGCGGGCGTGCAGGCCGCGCGCGAGTATGCGGCGCGATGCGGCATGGACCGGGTTTCGGTGCTGCCGGCCTGGTCTGCCCGCTATGACGGAGACCTGCGGGAGATCGTGGCCCGGATCGACCCCGAAGGGCGCGTGATGGATTGCGGCGGGGCGGACATCGTGGTGATGCCGACGACGGAAAGTCTCGCCCGTTTCGTGGGGTGGTGTGAGCAGAACGTGCGGTGGGCGTGAACACCAGGGTCGAGCGCGGCCAGCAAAGCGCGGTGCTCACCAGCGGGGTCGTCGCATTTCCGCCGCTTTCCCACTCGTGATTGGCCTTGCTCAAAGCAAGACGCGTTACGATGGCACACCCGCAGCTTTCAGCGCTGCCATGAAATCGTCCCGGAATGGACCGGCCACCAGCACCCACTTTTCCGGCACCGCGCGGAGGCGTGGCACCATGGTCATCAGGTGAGCGGCGATCTCCCGTGCCTCTGCAATCCGTCCAAGGCTATGCAGCGCCGCCGTAAGAAACTGGAAGGCCGGAGCCCAATGGGGTCTTTCCTGAATCGATCGCCGCAATACCGGAACCGCCGCCTGAGGATTGCCAGCCATGAGTTGAGCAAAGCCCAGGCCCGACAGAACGTAGCCTAGTTCTGCGGAGAGCGGGTTGAGCCGCAGGGCGCGCTCAAACAATGCGATCGCTTCGTCCGGCTCAACGCGGTAGCATCGCACCCACCCCGCACTCATCAATGCGCCGATGCCGTGGGGATTGATCGTCAGTGCGCGTTCGACTGAGGCCAAGCTACGCTCGAAGTCGCGGGCAAAGAATGCCAGCGTGTGACCGGCAATGCGCAAGACCTCTGGATCATCATTGTGCTGGTCCAATGCTTCCCGCGCCATGCATCCGCCCAATTTGTTGCTTTCGGAATCACTCCAGCCGTGTCCGGCGCGATTCATGAGGGTAAACGTCAGGAACGCCTTGGCAACGGTGAACGCTTCGTCCATCGCTACGGCACGTTTGAGCAGATCAACGGCCTGATCGTAGTTGTCCCGTGTGCCGTTCCAGGTCAGTGGTAACGAGCGCAAATACAAATCGTAGGCATCCGCACTGCTGGTAGGGCGGGCGCGGGTTCGGCTGATCTCGGCATTGCGCAAGCTGGGTTCCACCACTGCAACCACAGCTTCGCTCAGGCGGTCTTGCAGGGCGAATACATCATCAAGATCGCCCTCAAACCGGTCGGTCCAGACCCGCAGGCCACTCTCCGCCTCAACCAGGCTGCCCGTCAACCGAATACGTGGGCCGCCGCGCTGTACACTGCCTTCAAGAAGGTAGCCGGCCCCCAGTTCGCGGCCGATGGTCCGGACATCCACTTCCTGGCGCCCCTTGTACGCGAACGCCGAACTGCGGGCGACCACATGAAACCAACGGACACGGGACAGGGCAGTGGTAATCTCCTCGGTCAGCGCGTCCGCCAGATAGTCCTGATCGGCAAGGCCGGAGAGATTTACGAACGGCAGGACTGCGAGGGTCGGGCGGCGCATCACCGGGTCCCGCGACTTGATCGGCGCATCACCCGTCACAAACCGGTATCCCCGGCCCGGCACGGTGGATATCCAACCGTCGCCGAGTACTTTGCGCAAGGTCGCGATCTGAACCTGGATGTTGTTGTCTTCCACGGTAACGCCTGGCCACACCTTGCTGAAAATGGTCTCCCGGCCAACAATTTCCCCGCGCGCATCGGCCAGGGCGGCCAATAAGGCGACGGCCCGGCCACCCAATGAGACCGGCGCGCCGTCGCGCGTGAGGCGCTGCGCCTTGATGTCGAACCGGAACGGTCCGAATGCTATCGACGGCTCGCCCTGCTCAAGCGTGGTCGTCATCTTTTAAGCCTTTTTCATAGACGATCTTGTCGACCTTAAGCCCGCTTCCGCCACATCGTCCAGCAGCACCGTGATTGGAGGAACGTTCAATGCTTGGTATCATGCAGAGAGAACCGCTGCTGATTTCGTCCATCCTGACGCATGCCGCCCGCCATCATGGCGGTGGTGAAATCATCTCCCGCGACGCAGATGGCACCAAGAGGCGCACAACCTATTCTGCCGTGGCGGTCCGGGTTCGTCGTCTCGCACGCGCGCTACATGCATTGGGAGTCCAGGAGGGCGATCGCCTTGCGACGCTGGCGATGAATAGCGACCGGCACTTCGAACTCTATTACGCGATTTCGGGAATTGGTGCGATCTGCAACACGGTCAACCCACGTCTTTCGATCGAGGACATCGGATACATCATCAATCACGCCGAGGACGGTATTCTCTTTGTCGATCCGGGCTTTGCACCCCTCATTGAGCAGCTTGCTCCAATGATTTCGAGCGTGGTGCGGCTTGTAATCGTGCTCGGTGGGCCTGAGCAGATTCCGGCTCTGGAACTGGTCCCGGGCATGCGTTTGATGTGCTATGAGGATATGATTGACGGCCAGGATGACGACTACACGTGGCCGGTATTGGATGAGCTGACCGCCAGTTCACTGTGCTACACCTCGGGCACGACAGGGCGGCCGAAAGGGGTTCTGTACACGCATCGCTCCATGGTACTCCATGGCATGATCATGAATTTTGCCGACATCACGGCACTGCGTGCCGTGGATCGCATCCTGACAATTGTGCCCATGTTTCATGCCAACGCTTGGTGTCTGCCGTATGCGGCGGCGATATCAGGTGCCAGCATGATTATGCCCGGCCGCCATCTCGACCAGACTACCATCCTGGAATTGCTCAACGATGAGCACGCGACGATTACTGCTGGCGTGCCGACGATCTGGATGAACCTGCTTGCGCATCTTCAGGATACCGGAGCGCGGATCAATACACTGCAGCGAATCCTGTGCGGCGGTTCGGCGGTTCCGCGCTCATTGATGGCCGCCTATGAGGCCATGGGCATCCCGATCATTCATGCCTGGGGCATGACGGAAACCGGCCCGCTCGCGACCGTAAACAGCCCGACACCAGCTACGATCGGACTGGCCGGGGACATTGACCTGGACCAACGCGTCAAACAAGGCCGTGTCGTCTTCGGAGTAGATGTGCGCGCCGTACGAGATGACGGGAACGAAGTCGCATGGAACGGTGCGGAGCAGGGAAATTTGCAGGTGCGCGGCAACTGGGTGGCAGGCGGCTATTACCGGATGCCTGAAACGCACGTCGCTGACGGAACGTGGTTCCCAACCGGAGATGTGGGGACATTCGATCCCAACGGGTTCGTAACGCTGACCGACAGAACAAAGGATCTCATCAAGTCAGGTGGTGAATGGATCAGTTCGGTGGCACTCGAAAATATCGTCATGGGCCATCACGATGTGTTCGAGGCGGCGGCGATCGCAGTCTCACATCCTACATGGAGCGAGCGACCGCTGGTACTGGTCGTCCCTCGTCCCGGCTGCCAACCCGATCCCGAGGCTTTGCGCGACTATTACCGCGGGCGTGTCCCGAACTGGTGGGTGCCGGACCGGGTCCTGATTGTCGATGCCCTGCCGCATGGTGCGACCGGGAAGGTGCAGAAGGCAGAGCTGCGGGCCCGGTATACGGCAGCTCTCCCGTAGTCCGCGCACGTTGATCCCTCGCAGGGGCAGAGGCCGCGATCATCCAACTCGTGCAGCGCTTGGCGGCGTATGCGTCGCCGCCAGACGCCCAGGAACCGCCGCCTACCGCAGCACGCCCGCCGCCCCCAGCCCCGCCGCGGCAGCCAGCACGATCAGCGGATGCAGCTTCGTCCCGATAAAGATCGCCGTCGCCACAGCCGTCAATACCGCCGTCTGCCAGTTGATCGTCGTGGTGGCCGCCAACAAAAGCGCGCCCGCCGTGATCAGCCCCGCCGTCACCGGCGCCAGCCCCAGCTGCACCGTCCGCCGCC
>JBFWYF010000537.1:0-5610 GCA_050186685.1 Pirellulaceae bacterium | reverse complement strand
CCGTGAATCGACCTTGCCGCCCTTCGTCGAGATCGATTTCAAATCGGTACAGGTCAATGTCCACTCCGTCCGGCCGGTACAGGTGCTGGCCGTGCAGGATGTCGGCATTGCCCGGAAACACCGGTTCGGGATCCGGCGCGGTCGCATACCGGAACGCCGCCGTAAAGCGTGCCATCAGGTTGCTGATCGGCAGGTCGTTCGCCAATTCCAACCCCAGCAGGCTGCCGACGCCGACCATGGCATTCAGGAACCAGTTATTCGCTGTCTGGCCCGAGACCTGCGACGCCGGATCGCCGTACTCGCTGTTCCACGAGATCGTGCTATCCATCAGCAACAGGCTGGTCGCAAACGAGGGGTCGACCCGCACGCGGAAATTGTTCGATGCAAAATTGAGCACATTGGCGCCGCTCAGCGACAACGCGCTCGGATCGGCCGTGGCAATCGTGATTCCCTGATCCGCCGACTCGATGAACTGCACGCCCAGGTAGTTGCCCCACAGCTGAAAGGCTTCGCGGGCTCGCTGCTTCTGCAGATCCGTGATCACATTCGAGAAGCCGCTGCCCACGTCACTGCGGAAGTTGTAGAGGATTGTGGTCACGCCGGGCGTGCTGTCGCGCCCCTGATCGGCGAAGTTACTGTTGATGTGCTGTTCGACTCCATTTCCCACTTCTTCGGGAATGTCGCGATGCCCCGGATCACTGTTCGCCCCGGGGAAATCGAGCAAGTACGGACGCGGACTGATGGACGACGAGATGATCAGGCCTTGCGAACTGGCCGTGACGGCACTCACACCGCTTCCCAGCTCCACCTCGCGGTCGTTGGTCAGATGGATCTCGTCGCCGACGACGGAGACTTCGACGCGGAATCCGGCGGCGCCAATGGCAGCGCCGATACGCTGGGCCATCACTTCGGCTGAAACGTTGCCCGCAATGGAAATCCGCTGGGCTGAAGGATCGATCAGGGCACCGTCGAGATCGAACTCGAACAGACGCGTAACCCCCTGGTTGTCGCGGATCCGCAAGGTCTGCCCATCCAGGAACCCCGCCGAACCCTGGGTGACGGACAGCACGGGCCCCGCGTCGAAACGCGACTGCAACGTGATCTGCAGACCAGCCAGCTGCTCCTGCGTGGTGATGTGGCCTGTAAAGCTGATGCGGCTGGCCGCGGCCAGCGCCTGGACATCGAGCAGTGGATTCGCGTGGAACGTCGCGCGATTGACCGCGTCCGCAATCGACTTCGCCACGTCGTTGGACGTGAAGGAACCGTGCGACAGGAAGCGGACCGCCACCGCACCGGCGGTATTCAAGCCGACCTTGCTGGCATCCTGACTGAGCGTCGCCGTGCCGGTCGTGTCCACCGTGTGGCTCGGCGTGCCCCCCAAGTGAATCAAACCGTTGCCAACATGGCGCGGGTCGAGATCATGCAGCACGCCAGCGGCGACTTGCCCGCGAACGGCATCGACCAGCGCGGCGGCCAGCGATTCGCGCGTGGTAAAGGTAGCATCGTACCGGATCGGCACGTTGTTCCCATTCGCCGCGTTGTTGACGCTCGTATTGACAAACTCGAAGACCACCGTCGTGGCGCCTTCGGTGATTTCAAACGTCTCCTGGTCGGTGATGTCGGCAGCGTTGTTCGCCTGCAGTTGCAGCGACAACCCTTCGTCGAATTCGAACGAGATCGTCTGCCCAGCGGCGGTGATCTGGAACGTATCGCCGTCGGTAAACGAATCACCGCCCCGGACGACGTCCAACACCTGGCCGTTGTCGAATCCGTTCTGGAAGTCCTTGCTCAGCCCGGCGGCCGTGCCGGCCAGGTCGACCAGCAGGTCGCCTTCCAGCCGCACCCGGTTTCCGGCCAGAGAAGCGCGGATACCAAAGCTGGCCTGGTTAATCGCCGCGACAAGCGATCGAGCCATGCTGGCCTGAGACAGGTTGTCGTCGACCGGAATCGCAATCGACACAGGATCGTTGACCGCACGCGGCACATCCCGATCAAACTCGAACTTTCGCCGCACCCCGTTGGTATCGGTCAGCTCGAAGAATTGGCCATCCACAAAAGTGCTGCCGCTCCCCGTGACCACAATCACCGGGCCAACGTCCGTATTGTCGGCGAGATTCGTTGCCGTGTCATAGCTGTCGCCTTGCCCCGACAGAGCCAGTTGCAGCAGCTGCCCCGCAGCCAGCCGGTTGCCGACGGCCGTCGACGCGTTCCCGACGCTGACACGGGCCGCCACCAACTGGCTGGCCACGGAGTGTTGATTGACCGCCTGCACCACGTCCTGAGCAGTGGCTGTCGCGCCCGGGTTGTTGTTCAGGTCCAACAGGATCAGCTGACCGACAACATTTACACGCACGCGCGTGCTCGTCCCCAGGTCGTGGCTGGTAACTTCCAGCCGCACGTCGTTCTCGCCCGGCCGCACGCCCAGGAACTGGAGCACGACCTGGTCGCCTGTTCCGAAGTCGGACGAAACCAACTGTGTCGGCTCCAGCCGCTGCGGCGCGAGCGGCGCGGCCTCGTCGGTCCCCACACGCAAGCGAAAAGTGCCCGGACCAATCAGCGCCCCCGTGTTGGGATCCAGCAGTTGATCCAGATCCTGCGGGAATGTCAGCGTGACCAGATTCGCGCCCGGATCGTATTCCACGCGGGACGGCTTCACGATCACATCGTCCGTGTTGGCGACCGTGTCTCGTGTAAAAATCAGCTGGTAGAAGTTCGGGTTCTCGGCCGATGCCTGCGTCGGATTCCCCAGATCGTCGTTCTCGAGGAACAAGTCGTCGTTGTCAAAGTAGACCTGAATCTGGTTGCGGGCCTGGACCAGCGCACCCTGGAGGTTCCGCGTAATCGGCTGGGGCACGACCGCAACGACCTGCGGGCCCAGGTCGAGCTCAAATCGGACCGTGTCCTTCGAGGCATCGCCGTCATTGTCGGCCAGCGTTGGAATGTAGGCGTCGCCCCCGACGTTCCGCAGCGGCGTGGCATTGCCCGCCCCAAGAATCTCGATCGTGTACACGTCGTCCGGCAAAGCTTCCGCGAAACGAATAACGACTTCGTTCTGCGCCGGGCTCTTCTCGACACCGATGAACCCGGGCGTAATCACCCGATCGTTCGCGTTACCGAAAAGGCCATCGAAGCCGCTCTGCGTGATGCGAATGCCCGACAGGGAGGCCGGATCGATCACCTGACTTTCATCAAACCGCAGGGTCAGCTCATGGGGCGCCACATGGCGCACGTTCGCCGACGCGTCCGTAAAAGAAAAAATGTCCGAGTTATTCGGCTGCACACCGGCCAGTCTCGGTCCCACCGCCAACAGCTGCCGCGCCTCAAGATTCTCCAGCAGCATTCGTCGCTTCCGGGCGTGATCGGCCGACGGCCCGGTCAGCTTGCGACGCCGCTTCGCGCTGGAAGATACAAGACGAGAACGTCCAATGGTCATGAACCAGCCCTCAGAATAGGGGGTATTATCAAACGGACGCGGCAAAATGGGTAGCGCCGGCGTTTAGATAAATCAGGGAGTTAGGGTGCAGGATCTCTGGCCAGAAATCGCTTTAAATCCGGTCGTACCATCCGTTTTCCGAAAGTTTTCATCGATTATAGTTGGCCAAGAGACCATTGCAAGAAAATGGGTTACAGTCGTTCCAGGGTCCCTAGATTACCCAAGCATCCAGACAAAAGTCACAAACACGGTAAAGTTTCTAGCAGTTATCCGCGAGAATTCGAAGCGAACTATGGACGCCGCCAGGGAGCGAACAGTTCCCCAAGAAATTGCGCGGCCGCGCGAGACGAGCGGCGACCGACTCCGGCCTAGCGCGTAGCCACGCTCGCCAGAGCGGCTGGGCGGCACTGGCGCCGCCAGTGTCTTCTCAGGCCCTGGGCCAACCACCTCGCACCCGGTCCTCGGCGGCTTTCTGCGCTCTTCCCTCATCCAACGCTCGCCAGAGTGTGGGGTATCGCGCGCGGTCGCGGATCGAGCGCCCCCATTCTGGCGAAAGGGGCTACGAAGAGGTCCTGAGCGCAACCGTCCGAGCGAAGCGGCGAGCCTAGCTACGGATTGGCGGCCAGCGAGACGCAGATGACTTCTTTATCGTTGCGCGCGAACACGCACCGCTGAGCAAACGCCGGATGACTCCACACGACATTCCTACCGAAGGCCGAACTGGTCGGTTCCAGCAGATGGGCGCGATCCACCTCGTCATAGCCGGCAGGCGTCATTCGACAGAGGATCAAGTCGCCTGTTTCACTGAACAAAAAGTACCGATCCTGATGCCGGACGATGAAGGCCGTACCGTGGGCCGCACGTTGGTCGCCACCGGCTGTCGGCACCAGGGTCTCCCATTGTCGCTCGCCGTCCGCCAGTCGCACACAACGCAGGTGCCCGGTGTTACAGTCGCAACCATAAACGTAGCCGTCGGATACGAACGGAGTACTATTCGCACAGTACACGGAGTTCTTCGTCTGCCCTCGCCAGACCTCCTCGGCGGCGGGACGGTCCGCCGCCAGCCGCAGCACGAGAGACTCGTTGCGAATCCCGCTGGCGAACAGGAGATCGCCGAACAACCGGGGCGCGGCGATGGACATGCCGAAGCTGGGTTCGAGTTTGACCGACCAGTAGGGTTTACCGTTCGATGGATCGAGCCCGTTCAGGGATTCGGCGTGCCAGATCAACAGCTGGCGTTTACCACCAGCCTGAATTAAAGTGGGAGGGCAGTAGCCGGGTTCGCGTGCGGTGAGCGCTCTCCAGGTTTCCTTGCCTGTCTTGCGGTTCAGAGCGACGGCGACGCTTCCCTCGCCGCCGACGACACAGATGAGTTGATTGCCCTCCACGAGGGGATGAGCGCAGATTCCCGAGAGGGGGGTCTAGGTCTGGTAATCCTGCTTGAGGTCGCGCTGCCAGAGTACTTTTCCCGTGGTGGCATTCAGGCAGAGCAGTCGCCCTTCGGCGCCGAGCGTGTAGACTCGGCCGTCGAACACGGTCGGTGTGCAGCGCGGGCCGGTGGCATACGAGATGTTGTAATCGCACGGATACGTGTAGCGCCAGAGTTGTTTGCCGGAGGCGGCATCGAGGCAGGTCACCCGTTCGGTGCCGCGCAGGCGATCGCGATTGTTGAAGTCGAGCGAGCTCTGCCCACCGGACACGACGTAGTCGGTGACGAAGACTCGACCGTCGGCGACGGCGGGCCCGGCATAGCCGCCCGACACGGGCACCCGCCACAGTACCGGAGGACCCCCGGCCGGGAACCGGGTAACGATCCCCGTTTCACGCCATTCACTGTCGCGTTGGGGTCCCATCCATTGCGGCCAGTCATCGGCCGAGATGAGCGCAGGCAGGATGAGCAGCAGGATCATACAGCGATGGACGCAACCAGCGAGGTGCATCGCGAACCTCCCGTCGAGAAGAACAAGGCGCGCTAACGGGCGACCGCCCGATGAGATGCCGGATTGTAACGCGCCGAGGCGATTGGCAATACGTGCCGCACGTCGGAATTGTCGATGCGGCTCAAAGTTGCCTTTCGCGGTGGACTACGGTCTAATGCCCCGCTACGACCGGTCGAGTTTTCTGCCTGTTTCTCCCTCGCGGAATGGAGTTTTCTACATGTCAGCGTCTCGTCCCTG
>JBFWYF010000536.1:0-5612 GCA_050186685.1 Pirellulaceae bacterium | reverse complement strand
CGAACGCTATGTCGGCCACTTCTACCGTCGCGGTCTGGTCTGGATGCTCGACCACAATTCGCCTCGCGAACCAGATGGTCAAAACGTCTGGCTAGGATTAGAGCCGACCACGGGGGCCGTCGTGCGCGAGTTGAAGACGCAGGGCGAGTGGCCTCGCACGGACACGCCCGCGAAAATGGGATGCCAGCTGCTGATCGCCTCCGACCAGTACATCATGATCCCGCGGCAAGCGACCTACATTGATTTCGAGACTGGCGGCAAGCTGCCGTTCAAGTTTGTGCGGGGTGGTTGTGGACTCGGCTTCGTTCCGGCTAACGGACTCGTTTACTCCCATCCGCACGCTTGCGGCTGCTTCTCGGAAGCAATCCGCGGCTTTATCGGCATGCATTCCACGGCATACAACGAAGAACATCCGGAGGAATCCGCGGCGGGGCGGCTGCAGACATTCAGTCCTCTTCAATGGTCCGACGCTACTACGGCCTCCCCGAGCGACTGGCACCACTACCGACGTGATCCGCACCGCAGCGGGGCGTCGGCCGTCGTGCTGCCCGCGGATCTGGATCTCCGGTGGTCGATCACGGTCGCATCGAGGAAGTCCACCGTATCGCAATCGGACTGGGAGCTACGTAGCGGCAATCCTGTCACGGCTCCGACAATTTCCGGGAGCACGGTGTATGTGGCGGACGTTGACGGGGGGCGGGTTATCGCAGTTGATCGGCAACGTGGTGCGGTACGCTGGAGCTTTCAAGCAAATGGCCGGATCGACAGCCCGCCCACGATTCATCGAGGCCTTTGCCTGTTCGGAGCTCACGACGGTTACGTGTACGGTCTCGATGCCG
Source organism: Pirellulaceae bacterium (assembly GCA_050186685.1). Taxonomy (GTDB): domain Bacteria; phylum Planctomycetota; class Planctomycetia; order Pirellulales; family Pirellulaceae; genus CAZFLF01. The sequence continues at coordinate 4,773 of JBFWYF010000536.1, read as the reverse complement.
CGAGCGGCCGGCTAGGATGGAAGTTCCGTGCCGCTCCGGTCGAGCGGAGGATCGTCGCATTCGGGCAGGTGGAGTCCACGTGGCCGGTGGCGGGCACAGTGCTGGTACACGAGGGAATCGCCTATGCCGCCGCAGGGCGGGCGCCAGATGCTGACGGTGGTATCACCGTGCACGCCTTGAATCCGCTAACCGGCGAGGCGTTCTGGTCGTCGCGTGTCGAAGGAGGGACGTTTCGAGGCTTGTGTGACTATCTGATTGCGGGCGACGGCGTGGTCTATCTTGGCAACTGGCAGTTCGATGCCCGGACGGGTGCCCACGGTCCGGCACCTGGCCGGTCACCGCATTTGCAGGGCGGAAAGGTCGGATTGCTGGAAGCCTCCTGGACCCGACATGACCTGGCCCTGCGAAAGGAAATCCAGACATGGACAGCCGCCGGTGCTGAGGGACAGCTGTTGGCTTTCTCACCCAAGACAACCGCCGCTTATCATGCGGAGAAACGCCTTGTCGAAGTAACAGGCCCGGTCTCGCAAGTGTACACATTGCCGGCGCCCGAGCAGGTGACGGCACTGGTGCTCGCTGGACAATCTCTCGTCTTAGCTGGCGGAAAGGATCGTGCTCGGCCGCAGGGAGCAGGGTTCCTGCGGGTCCTAGACGCGGATTCCGGCCGGATCGCTTTCGAGCACACCTTGTCGGCAGAAGCGGTCTTGGATGGAGCCGCGGTTACGGACGAAGTTGTGGCGGTGGCGACCCAGGATGGCCAACTTCATGCGTTCGGGACCGGGGTGCTCAGTGGCAGCGGATCCTGACGGTGCCGTCGGGAATAACCATCAGGTTCCCGTGGCGACCCACCTTCGTCGACCCGCCGGAGTCCGTGTTCAAGCTTGCTGGTGCCCGCGTCGCGTGTGATACTGGCACCGACACGGTTCTCCCCATTCCTCGGCCCGGAATAACTTGCGTAATGACGACCCACCGGATGCCCCGCCATTGGTCCACCGCCCTGGATCGTCCGATGTACCGAGGGGCCCTGCTCTTAGCGCTGATATGGCCGCTGCCGCTGCGAGCGGCGTTGACATTCGAAAAGGACGTCCGCCCGATTCTGAAAGCCCATTGTTTTCACTGCCATGGCGAAGAGGAGGAGCGGAGCGGAAATCTGGACGTCCGGCTGAAGCGATTCTTGGAGCAAGGCGGCGACTCGGGGCCAGCTATCCTCGCCGGCAAACCCGAAGAGAGCTTGCTGCTGGAACTCGTCCGCGCGGGTGAAATGCCGCAAGCCGACAAGAAACTCACGCCGGAGGAAGTCAGCACGATCGAGCGGTGGATCGCCGAGGGCGCCGCGACTGTACGTCCCGAGCCGGAGGCCATCGAAGGGACTTTTATCACGCCCGAAGAGCGTCAGTGGTGGTCGTTCCGACCGATCACTCGGCCAACCGTCCCGGCCGGGGCCGCCAACCCCATCGATGCGTTCATCCGTGCCCGGTTACAGCAAGCGGGGCTCGCACCATCGCCGCCTGCGGATGCCGCCACGCTGATCCGACGAGCGTCTTTCGACCTTGTCGGTTTGCCGCCAACAGCTGAGGAAGTGGCGGCGTTCGTGCACGCGATGCAGGACTCGCCGCTCGCCTACGAGCAGTTGATCGACCGTCTGCTCGCACGGCCGGAGTACGGCGAGCGGTGGGCACGTCACTGGCTTGACGTGGTGGGCTATGCGGACAGCGAAGGCTATGACGACGCCGACGCGGTGCGACCGAGTGCGTGGCGCTACCGAGATTACGTCATTCGCGCGATTGACGCGGACGTGCCATTCGATCGATTCATCCTGGAGCAGTTGGCCGGCGACGAGCTGGTTGGCTATCCGAAGCCGGGCGAGTTGACACCGGACGAGATCGAGAAACTCACGGCCACCGGCTTCCTGCGAATGGCTCCTGATGGTACGTCCAGTGCGAAGGACAGCGCGGCACGCAATGCCGTCATCACCGAGACCGTCAAGATCGTCTCCAGTTCGCTGTTGGGGATGACGGTCGGCTGCGCGGAGTGCCACGATCACCGCTTCGACCCGATTCTGCAGCGCGACTTTTACCGGTTACGTGCCGTGCTTGAGCCAGGCCTGAACTTTGCCGGCTGGCTGGAGCCGGGGCGACGGGAGGTTTCGCTGCGCACTCCCGCAGACACCGAGCAGGAGGCGAAGCTGAAGGTCGAACTGGACTCGATCGAACGAGCCTACCAGGCAAAGCTGCTCGAGTACCAGGCCTGGACGCTGAACGCGGAACTGGAGGCCGTGCCGGCTGCGTTGCGGGAACCGGGGCGAGCGGCGGCCCTCAAGTGGCAGCAGGATCGCGAGCGGGGGCTCTCCGACGCGGAGAAGAAGATCCTGGACGATTATCCGTTCCTGAAAGTGAATCGGACGGAGGGGGCTCTGAACTTGCATATCCAGCGTCACCCCGAACGCGTAAAAGAGTTCGAGGCCGACGTGGCGCGGCACAGCGAGCAGGTCGCGGCCGTTAAGGCGCGCATGCCGAAGATTGGCAGCATCCGAGCGTTGACCGAGTTGCCACAGCGTCCGCTGCCCGTGACGCGCGTGTTGCTGCGCGGCAGTCCCGAATCGCCCGGCGCCGAAGTCGGCCCCGGAGATCTCACGGTGCTGGGCGATGTCCTGCCGGTGGATTTGACATCCAAGGACGAAACGCTGTCGACCAGTGGCCGACGACTGGCCTTCGCACGCCATCTGACGAGCGGCCGGCACCCGCTCGTGGCGCGGGTGCTGGTGAATCGCTTCTGGATGCATCATTTCGGACGCGGCATCGTCGGCAGCGCTGGTGATTTCGGCACCCAGGGCGACTTGCCCTCGCATCCCGAGTTGCTCGACTGGTTGGCAGTCGAATTCTTGGAGCAAGGCTGGAGTTTGAAACAGTTTCATCGCCTCGTCATGAATTCCGAGACTTATCGCCAGGCGTCGCAGCGTCGACCCGATGCGGAGGAAGTCGATGCGGCGAATCTCCTGCTATGGCGGGCACCTGTCCGCCGGCTCGAAGCGGAAACGATTCGTGATGCCATGCTGGCTGTGGCGGGCAACCTCAATCCGGAACGCTTTGGCGAGCCTGTGGGAGTGGTCGAGGACGACAATGCACAAGTTGTCGTGAACCCGGCGGTCAAGCGGGCGGCGTTCCGTCGCAGCATTTACGTTCAGCAGCGACGTACGGCGCCGCCGTACCAGCTGGCCGTTTTCGATGGGCCCGAGACGGAACCGAACTGCGAAGTACGCCAGGTGAGCACCGTCGCGCCGCAGGCCCTGTTGCTGATGAATAGCGGCTTTGTTGTCGAGCAATCGCAGGCCATGGCGCATCGCGTGCGCCTCGAGGCAGGCGACGACCCTGTCCGCCAGGTCCGACGTGCCTGGGAGCTGGCGTTTGGATCCGGTCCGGGCGAGGATGACCAGCGCGACGCGGTTGCGTATCTCGAGCAGCAGGCGCAAACGATCTCGGCTAGCCGCAACTTGCCTGACGCGGCCCTCGCGAGTCTGTGCCAGGCCCTGCTGGCATCCAACCCTTTCCTGTACAGCGAATGAAAACCGATACTTGCCAATCCCGACGTCATTTTCTCGGTTCCAGTGCCTTTTATCTCGGCACCCTCGGACTCGCCACGTTGCTCCGCGACGAGGGTTTGCTCGCCGCGCCGGCGTTGGACAAGCCTTCCCTGACGCCGGTCGTGTACGACACGCTGCCGAAGAAGCCGCATCACGAGCCGCGCGCCCAGGCCATGATCTCGCTGTTCATGGGTGGCGGTCCGAGCCACATGGATTTGTTCGATCCCAAACCGATGCTGAACCAGTGGGATGGTCAGCTCTTTCCCGGCGGCGAGATCAAGTTTGACAACTCGGGAGGTGCCACGCGCACGATCATGGGCAGCCCGTTCAAGTTCTCGAAGCACGGGCAGAGCGGCATTGAAATGTCTGAGTTGATCCCGCACATGGGCAGCATTGCGGACGATATGTGCCTTGTGCGGAGCATGAATCTCAAGGGGATCCGCAACCATGTCGCCGGCATGAAGGCGATGGATACCGGGACGGGGCTCCATGGACGTCCGGCGCTGGGCAGCTGGATCACGTACGGGCTGGGTAGCGAATCGCGCGATCTGCCGGCTTTCGTGGCGCTGGTCATCCGTAAGAATCCGCCTGGTTCGCCTTTCTGGAGCAGCGGCCTGCTCCCGTCCCTGTATCAAGGGACGCACGTGCGCGACCAGGAGCCGCGCATCATGAACCTGGATGCACCAGAGTACTTGAGCGGCCCGGTGCAGGAACGCCAGCTGGCGTTTTTGGAACGGGTGAACCGTCGTCATCTCGCCCGGCATCCGGGTGAATTGGATCTGGAGGCCCGCATCGCCAGTTATCAGCTGGCCGCCCGCATGCAGACCGCCGCCACCGACGCCCTGGAAGTGGGACGGGAGTCCGCGGCGACGCTGAAACTGTATGGCGCCGACAAGCCGGCCACCAAGGCCATGGCGGAGGCATGCATCATCGCCCGGCGGCTTGTCGAGCGCGGCGTGCGATTCGTCCAGATCTGGAACTACGCCTGGGACATGCATGAGAACATCAATGAAGCACTCGTGACACGCTGCGCCGCGACCGATCAGCCCAGCGCGGCGCTGGTCAAGGATTTGAAAGCCCGCGGCATGCTCGATCGTACGCTCGTATTCTGGGGCGGCGAGATGGGCCGCCTGCCGGTCGTACAGACCCGCGGCAAGAACAGCAAACCGGGCCGCGATCACAATACGGACGGA
>JBFWYF010000535.1:0-5614 GCA_050186685.1 Pirellulaceae bacterium | reverse complement strand
GTCCACCAGAACCCGCAGGACGTCGGCCCCGCTCGGCAAAGTACACGTGAAGGTCGACAGTCCCGTATTTTCGACATACCAAGTCACCTCATGTTCTTGCTCGCCTGCTCCGGCGATTCGCGAGTTCAGTCGTCCGAGCCAGATCCAGGCGGCCGGCAGCGACGCCGAGGACTCGGCACGCTGCACCGTGGCGGACGATTCCTGAGATGGCAGGTAGCGAAAACGGCCGCGAACGAACGGAGCTTCGCTTTCCGATAACCGATGCAGGGCGACGGCCGTCATGTTCTCGGTTTGTATCTGTAAGGGACCGCCATCGTGTACCGAGATCTGCAGCGAACCCGTTTGCGAGGACGATTCCGCAATGGACGCAAGTGCGAGCCGCTCGGTTCCCGCGAATCGTGTCTTGCGCAAGGCCCGTACCTTGAAGGGGACGTTCAAGGGACGCAGCGCCACGACCTCCCATACCTCCTCTTTCGGGTTGAGATCCATGGCTTCCAACTGCCGGACAGATAGCGAGTTGTCGGGAATACCCACCAGTTCCCAGGATGGCTCGACACCGCTGCGTTCCGAGAATCGTACGACAAACCGGGCGACATAGGACCGTTCGGGTGTCAGCTGAAACTCATAGGCTTGCGTCAGCGACTGGCCTTCGACGCGCGCATCGAGATGGATGCTGGCCGAGTAGGTCGGCTGTTCGGGCGACACGGCAATCGCCATCCCGTCGATGGCGGCGTCGTCGCGAAACAGGGCGGCCCCGATGGGCGGGTTCAGCCGACTGCGCTCGGCCTCAGTCAGTGATTGAGGATCCAGATGGGCGACATCCTGATCTCCTTGAATCGCGAGCCTTAGCGGCGGTTCCACGGCGATCGCGAACATGCCGCTGCGTAACGTCGCGCCGGAGCAGCGAACAAAGCGCAGATTCTCCATGCTGACCGTCCGCCCGGCCGATAATCCGCGCCGGTGCGCGCGCACGATCACACGCGTCCGCCGATCCCGAATCGGCTGCTTGAAGCGCACGCGCAGTTCGGTCGCGCCCGTACCCTGCGTATCGAACGCTTCCAGCTGCTCGGGCGGATCCATCTGCACACCATCGACAATCCAACCGGGGGCGACGGTGGCGCGCAGTTCAAAGGGTTCCCCGCGAGCGGCGACGATATCGGCCTGCAGTTGCCCGGTGATAATCGACTCGTTCAGCTTCACAAGCCAACCGGTGTCGATGACCAACTCAGGTGGAGCGACGGCAAGTTGTACTTTCCAGCTGCGATTCGCGGCATAACACTCGAATTGGCGGATTTCGCCGCGGCGGGGGCGGGGAGTCGAATCAACTCCCGTCGCCTGACTCCCCTCCGGCTCGACGGCTTTCGCTAGGAGGGGTTCCACGATATCGAGACTGGCCTTGCCCGAAAGCCACTGGGCTCCCAGTAACTGCGGCGCCGGCAAATCCCACATGCGATCGACGATCACTGGGGCTACGAGCGATAGCCGAAGTTCCTGCCCATCGACCGGCATCGGATAGGGGAACTGAAGACGCGAGACCGTCGCCGACGCGGACCGGGCGAGTACTGCGCGTGATAGACGCGTCCCATTCAGTTCCGCAAAAGTGAGTTGAAGTTCGCGGGGTAGCTCCACATCGAGGTACCGAGTCACCTGGCCCCGCGCATCGAGACGGTAGCTTGCCGACAACTCTAAGGCGGAAGTAGTCAGGCGATAAGTCAGTGATTCGCGGGCATGGAGGGGCGCGGGCGAGGCATCCTCGGAGTCCCGGATCAGCCGCAAGACGAACTGTTGCTGGCCGCCCACCTCGACCTGCCACTGCCGCGAGGCGGCGGGCGATTCACTGGGTACCGATTGTACGACGCCGCGCTCCGTCGTCGGTTCCCAGCCGGAGGGCAGCTCCAAATCGAGACGCGTGAAGGGGCACGCTGGCAACTGGAAGTGGAACTCGTACTCGCCTGTACCGGTACGCTGGGCCCGGAGCGACCAGGGGATTTCCAGCGTACCGTTTTGATCGACCATGACCAGGAATTGACCGTCCTCTCCCACCGCACTCAGCGGTGCGACGGACTCGCGACCGCGCCACCGGGGCTGGCCGAGCGCCAGGCCGCAAGGCGCCAAGACCAGCTGGTCCGGCGTCGATTTGTCACAATCGATATCCAGTTCCGCCATGCCCTCGAATGAACCTTCGTCGAGCCAGCGGGCTACGTAGCGAGCCCGCGCCAATCGCGGCGCTCCGTCCTGTTTCACCTGGCCCAGCGAGGCCCGCACGGCGGAATCAAACTTGTCCTTCCGCATGGGCAGAAAGCCCACTCCCTGTTCGGCGATCAGCTCCTCCGACATAAGATGCCGCCGGTAAAGGATGGGAGATGGAGCATCGCGGTTGGCAGGCGCCATCGGCTGAGCCGAAGCCAGGGCGTGCCAGACAAGCACCCAGCATACCCACGACCCGCAGAGGAACGGTCGAGGGCCCCTCATAACTCGTCGCTCGCCACCGACATTTCCAGAGAACTCGCTCCCGGGGCCGCCCCGGCATCGGCACGGCTGTCCTGCCGCCGTGTGATCGTCTTGGAGGAGCGCGAGTCTCCGATCCCATACACTGATCCTCGCGAAACAGGCCGTGCAACCGTCCGCTGCGGCCAAAGGATCATGAGCAGTCGGGCGATCATCACGAGTACCAGCCCCAACGCCAGCCCTTGCGCCGCGGCGATGGCCGGATCGGGATAAGCGATCCCCAATCCGATCAGCAGGCAACTGACGGCCAGCAGGACGGCGGGATGCCGAATCGGTGGCCAATACAACCAGATCACGCCTGCCAGGAAGATTCCGCCGGCCAGCACCAGGACGGCCAGCGGGCGCACCGCCGTCAAGACGATTTTTGCTGGTGCCTCGCCCACGGAACTGAAGACATACGTATTAAACCCGCGTTCCTCGTCTTGCGTGGTTGCGTGAACCCACGATTCGAGCTCGCGCTGGGTCAACTGCGGTTGCCGCAGCAGCCCCAGGCGACTCCATCGCCAGGCGTTCTCGGAAACAAGGTCGGCCGAGGACCACACCAGGTGTTCCGACGACGGCAGGCGGATTTCCCAGTAGGCCCGCTCGGGGCGCGATGCCTCCTCCAATTGCGGCGAGTCCAGCCGCAAGCGGCCAATGGCAGCGGGCTGCGCCCGAAACCAATACCACAGTTCCAGCGTCAACTCCCGCCGCCCCAGGCCGTCTCCCAGATCCACGTGCAACTGACGGGCTGTTGGACTCAAAGGCTGCGTCTTGACGGGCTGTCCGTCCACGATGACGTGAATGTCCGTGCTGAGCACCCCTTCCGGCAACGTGACGTCCAACTGCGTGCGGGTGGTGTTGAGAAAGAAACAGGCTCGATCACGCCGCTCGCGGCTGGTCAGCAACGACTGGACCCACATGCGCTCGATCACCGTCGAACGCCCGATGCCCGCCTCGGGAGTAATGGCAACCAGCGTGATCTCGGGTGGCACGACCTGGTCCGTCCGATACGTCATGTCGTCGCCCACCGTCGCCCCGTTGGACGTGTCCTCCATAGGCTGCATCTGGTCGTTGACGAGCGACACGCGGATCGGCTCGGTGCTCCGAACGCGAATCACCGAGGAAGTCATCTCGGCTGTCTCGATCGGTCGCACCAGAGGAACGCGAAACGCAACGGGTGTGCCCCCCAGATTGCGTGCATGGGGACGCCGAAAACGGAACTCGATTTCGCAGGGACCGATGCGGCGGTCGGGCAGGTCGATCACGACTTGCCGCCGCTCCGCCACTTGGCCTTCCGCGGATTCCGCCAATTTCCACTCGATCGGAGCACCATCGAGCAACGATTCGATCGCTCCGTCGTCCACGAGCTCGCGCGGTGCGTCGAACAACAGCCGGCTGGCCGGCTCGTACAGGATGCGCGTCGCGAAACGCTGGTTCGACGACCACTCGCGTTCGTCGACGTGCACCAGGTATTCGGCATTCACGGAGACCGCCTGCCGTCGGACTTTGAAGGCGCCGGTGAATTCGGGGAATGGTCCGCCGACTTCTTCGCGGTACACCAGGGGCGGCTGCTGCCGCACCGGCACCTTGGCGGCTGGCGAGAGCGTATCGGCCAGCAAGGCCTGTAGGCGGTCCGTCAACGGTGTAAGCTCGATGTTGTCCGCGGGAGCCACGACCAGAATCGCCGGGCTCAGGCCGCTCGCGCGGGGGCGAGGCAGGCCAAACGAGATCTCGCGGGCCGCTGCTTCGGCTGGTGCCACCGCTGGCGGAATAGCGCGGCGAGCCTGAATCTGCAGTTCGAACTCGGCTCGATTCAACACCTCGCTCGTAGTTAAGGGGATCTCCCAGACGCCCTGCTCAATCTTCGGAGCTCCACTCAGCACCTCCGGCGGCGTGACCCGATCGAGTTCCCAACCTGCTGCGTCAAGCACGAGCTTCTCCTCCCGCGCACTCCGGATCCGGTACCGCAGCCGCGCCTCCAACGCCAATCGATCCGGCTCGACCGACACCACATAGGTTGGTTCCACGTGCACCCGCGGAGGTGCTTTTCCAGGTACGGCCAGCAGCGAGAATGGCTGCTGATCGTACTCAAAACGGGCCGCGACCTGTTGGGCACGCAGCGATTCCGGAACGTCGACCCGCGTGACATTGCGCATCGGACGCCAGTCGATCGTGGCATCCCCACCCAAAGAAAACTCAATCGTACCTCGCTGGATCTGCGCCCCGATCACCTCAAATCCCGATACCTCCACCGCGCTGTCGCTCGGCCCCATCGTCACCTTCAGCGGCACTTCAATCGGGTTGGTTGTCTTCCCGTCCCGGCGCCGTACTGTCACGATCGTACCCTGACCGGCAGAGGCAGACGTCTTGGCCGGGACGACTTCGATCGCTGTCTGACGATCTCCGGGAATAAACAGCCCGCCGGCGGGAAGTCGTACATCAAACGACTCGATCGGTTCGCCGAAGCTGCGTACGACGAGGAGTGCCTCCGCGTCAAATCGGCGCCCGACCGGCCGCAGCGTAATCTTGCCGTCGGCCTGAATCACCGGCGGCAACTCCTGCCCTTCCCGCCACGCCAGATGAACAACCGTGCCCACCCCCTCGTGGACCAACTCGGTTGACCCACCATCCCGGGGGATCGCCGTCACGGGGCGCTGGTCCCCTCCGTCCCGCCCACGCGCATGCGGAGATGAAACCTCCAATCGTAACTCCGTGGATCGATTGGGAACGGACAGCGTCAGTTGCTTTTCATTCTGACTGGCCTGCAGCGGCACCTTGAGATCGCACGTCAGCACGTAATCGGGAACCTGCCAGGCCTTCTGCCACAGTTCGCCTAGTCTCGCCCAACTCTCCTCGTCTGGCGGTTCCACCTCGGTCGCATCGCCGACTGCCCCGTCCGACGCCCTGCTTTGTCCGAGCCCGAGGCGCCCCAACTGCGCGGCCAGCGACTGCCACAGCAGATGCAGCCCCGCGTACATGGCATCCACGAGGTAATCGGCCCGCGACGTCTCGAGCCACACGATGTAGCCGTCCCCTTGAGGCTGATACTCCGTATCGAGCTCAGTCCCGTCGGCCAAAGTGACCGGCGACGCGAGAATCGCTTGATGGAATCGTAAGGGCACAC
>JBFWYF010000534.1:0-5615 GCA_050186685.1 Pirellulaceae bacterium | reverse complement strand
CTTCCGCCGTGCTGCCTCCGTCGTAGTTCAAGATCCAGTCCTGTGGCTGCCAGTGGCCGGCGTGCCCGGGATTCGGACGCCAGCCTGATAGATCGACGCCCGTGTACAGGGATCGAAAGCCCTCGGTCGCGTCGGCCGTTTCGTCGGGGCCAGGATTCGTCGAAGGCAGTTCCTGAATGCGGATGTTACGGAAGTGGCACTCCGATCCTTCCGACTCGAGACAGATGAAGCCTTTGCGCGGCCGACATTGGCTCCCGCCGGACACGACTTTGCCGTTCACCGCGAGCTTGATAACGCCGTCCTGGCAATGAACCCGGTAATGATTCCACTCGCCGGCAGGCTTGCAACGAAACTCGCTGGGCAGACACCGCTCGGTACCCTTGGGATGCGGACGGTCGGGAGTCATCCGTGCGCCGTGGATAGGAAAAATGTCCCCGTGCGACGTATAGACGTCGCTGTTGCGCCCGTCGAGCACCTGGACCTCGATGGAGCGACTGAACGGAACGCCGCGGGATGTCAGCGCGTCGCTCCACACGAACAAGCCTGCGTTGCCGAGCGGCTGCACGTGTTTCCACTCGAGTTCGAGAATGAAGTTCTCGTACTGCTTGTCGGTACGGAGAATGCCAGTCGGGATGCCGGTACTGACGATGATGCCGTCCCGGACGGTGAATGTGCTCGGCGCACAGTTCACCGCGACCCATCCGGACAGGTCGCGGCCGTTGAACAGCGGCACCAGCTCGCTGGCGGGGCCCTGCTCGGCCCGCGTCCCGCCGCAGGTCAAGCTGATCCACACTGCCATCCCCAGGTACGCGCTTCGCCACGGTCTCAAGTTCATGGGTGAATCCTGTGTCGATAATCGTCCGCTTCCAGATCGTGTGACGTTCGCGACGAGTCGATTAAGCCGCGGGGGCGAGTTGGAGGCGAGACTCGCGCGAACTTAGTCCTCGCCTGCGGCAACGGGTTAAGCGAGGAAACGCCAAGATGCTACCACAATCGGGTCGCAAGCGAGTAGCGATGTCCCGCTAGACCGGCTCCTCGACCACTTCACAATCGGGCAGCGAATCCAGGAACAGTTGCCCGTACGGCTTCGTGCGCAAGCGGGGATCGAGCAGTACGACGATGCCCCGGTCCGACGCAGTGCGAATGAGCCGGCCGAAGCCTTGCCGCAACTTGATGATGGCTTCGGGCAGCTGGTAATCGCGGAACGGGTTGCCTCGTGCGGTGCGGATAGCGTCGAGTCGCGCCTCCAGGAGCGGATGATCGGGCACGCTGAACGGCAGCTTCGGAATGATGACGTTTTGCAGGGCATCGCCCGGCACGTCGACACCCTGCCAGAAACTGTCCGTGCCGAACAGAACTCCGCGCGGGTTCTTCTTGAATTGCGCGAGCAGCCGTTCGCGGGGCACGCCATCGGCCTGGCTGTACAGGGCGAGGTTCTGGCTGACGAGCCAGTGCGTGATCCGTTGCGAAACGCGGCGAATCATGTCGTAGCTGGTGAACAGCACAAAGGCATGGCCGTCGGTCCGTTCGGCGTACCGCTGGATCATGGCGGTGCACAGCCGTTCGTAGTCCTCTTTTTGATCGTTCGGGTCGGGCATGCCGCGGACCACGATGATCTTCGCCTGGTCCCGGTAGTTGAAGGGACTGCCAAGCCGCAGTTTGTCGCACTGGGTGAGTCCCACACGCTGCTGAAAGAAGTCAAACGACGGATTCCTGCCGACCGACAGCGTGGCGCTCGTCAGGATCACCGTCGGCTTGCCGTCGAACAACGTGGCACGCAGCGAGGGCGCGACGTCGATGGGGGCGGCGGACATCTTGAGTTTCGGAATCTGATGACGCGTCCAGCCGGTTTCAATCCAGTACACGTAATCCGGGTTTACCTGTTTCAGCCAGCCGTCGATCTCCTGGGCGAGCGCGATCAACTTCAATTGTGCCGCCATGAAATCCTGCCGAGTGGCCGGATCGTCGATTCGTTGGCCGTCCTGCTCCACCTGGCATGCCAGCTCGCGCAGGGCCTCGGGCAACGTCGACTCGACTACGTCAGGCGTCCGGACGCGGGTGTTGCGAGTTCGTTCGTGCCAGGCGAACAACTCCTCCACCAGCTCATCGACGAGGTGGCGGCAGCGGAGCACCATCTGCTGGGCGCGGTCCAGGTGATAATGGACCAGCAGACCTTTATTGGAATGCGGGGCGTACAGCTTGTTCAGTTGGAACTCGATGCTCCCGGAACTCACGGTCCAACCCATGTGCTGCCCGGCCACGCTTTCCAGCGTATGGGCTTCGTCGAGAATCGCGACCTGGTAATCCGGCAGGATGCTGATGCCCGCGCGCCGCAGGGCAAGATCGCTGAAGAACAGGGCGTGGTTGACGACGAGTACCTGGGCCGACTGGACGTAGCGGCGGGCGCGGTAGTAATAGCACTTGTTGTAGAGCGGACACTGCCGCCCCATGCAATTGCTGCTGTCGCTGGCCACCTCGTCCCACACGTCGCTGCGAGGCCGGAACGGCAGATCGCTGAGCGACCCGTCGCGCGAGTCGACGCTCCAGTTGCGGATCTGGTGCAGCTGGTCGAATTCTTCCGCTTCGCGGAACAGGCTGCGGGATCGGGCCAGAGCGTTCTGCAGACGCCGCAAGCTGACGTAGTTCCCTCGCCCTTTGACCAAGAGCGAAGTGAACTCGTAGGGAATTACGGAACGGAGCAGGGGTAGATCCTTGTTCAGCAGCTGCTCCTGGAGGCTGATCGTGTGGGTGGAGATGACGATGGGTTTGGCCGGTTTCGTCGACTCGTCCTCCTGGCAAGCGGCCAGGATGGCGGGGACGAGGTATCCGAAGCTCTTGCCCACACCCGTGCCGGCTTCGACGATCAGGTGCCGGTGCTGCCGGATCGCATGGGCGACGGCGTCCGCCATTTCCAGCTGCTGCGGCCGGTGTTCGTAGTCGCGCAGCCGTTTCGCAATCCGTCCGTCCGGTCCGAGGATTTCGCGTGGCGTGAACATGCATGCCCAGTGTAGCACGCACCCCCGCTCGTCTCGTAGCGGAAGTCGCGAGGCGAGCTCGTAGCGGAAGTCGCTGGATGAGCTCGTAGCGGAAGTCGCTGGATGAGCTCGTAGCGGAAGTCGCTAGACGACGCGACAGCGGCGTCGCAAGACTTCCGGCGGATTCGCTACGGAGGACGCGGAGCCGGAACTCTGACGAGTTCCGCTACGGAGGGCACGGGGAGGACGCGGGGGAGGACGCGGAGCCGGAACTCTGGCGAGTTCCGCTACGGGAGTTCCGCTACGGGGGGAAGTCTTCCGACCTTTCCCAGCCCATGTTACGATTGGTCTGGCGCGTGGCAGGCGGGGCTGTGTGGCTCGGTCGAGCGCCAACTTGCGCCGTATCGTTTTCTCAAGCCCCGGCTGCGCTGACGACCGAGCATGCCCATCGAATTTCATTGCCCTGGCTGTGGAAAGTTGATGCGAACGCCGGACGAAACGGCGGGGCGCAAGGGCAAGTGTCCGAACTGTGGGGTCAAGGTGCAGATCCCCGAATCGTCGCTGGCGATGGGCAGCAGTTCGCCGCCGGCCTCGTCGCTCGGCGGAGCCGCGGCAGCGGCGAGCCATCCGGCGCCCAGCCAGCCGGCGGCGGCGCCTGCCTCACCACCTGGAATTCAGTTTCCGTGTGCTCAGTGTCAACACCGGCTGACCGTTCCAGCCGCGATGGCCGGGCGGAAGGGCAAGTGCCCTCAGTGCGGCGCGGTGATGACGATCCCGACCCGTTCCGAGGAAAACGCGGTGGCACCCGCGGCGACTCGTCCGGGACCAGCCGCGCGGCCGGCTGCTACCTCCCGGCCTGCATCGGCCGGAGCACAGCCGGCCGCGCAGCGTCCCGCGCCGACGCCCGCCAGGCCTGGTCCCGCCTCGCCGCTCGCCACGGCAGGACCCGCGCCCACTCCGGCACCGTCGGCGGCTCGACCACAAGCTAGCCCCGGTATTCAATTTCAATGTCCCAGCTGCCAGAAGCAGATCCGGGTGGCTGCGACGCTGGCGGGCCGGCAGGTCGCGTGCCCCGCCTGCCAGGCGGCGATCCAGGTGCCGGCTCCCACGCGGAGGGCGGTGGCGGGTGGCCTGCGTCCGATCGCGTCCCCGGCCACCAGCGAATGGCCCGCGGGGCTCACCCCGGTCGACGACGATCCGTGGTCGGGCGGGCTGACACCGGCGGGAGGCGGACTGGCGCCGGTCGCGTCGGACCCGTTGGCTGACTTGTTCGCAGGCATCCCGCCTCCCGGACAGGATCCGTTCGCCTCGAGCTTGGGAACGCCGCTCCCCGCGACACCGTTCGGGCAGGGCGGCTATCCGCCGTCCTTCGGCGCCGGGAGCTTGAACCCCTACGCGCCGTCCACGTCGATGTCCTCCCCGTCGGCTTCCGTTGCGGCGTATCATGCCCAAAAGCCGAAGCGAAACGGGCTGCCGTGGGACCGCCAAGTAGAGTCGGGCTTCAGCCAGACCGTGTCGCTCGTGCTGTTTTCGCCCAAGGAAGCCTTCTACCGCATGAGCCGGACGGGGGGCGTGGGCCGGCCGTTGCTCTACTGCATTGCCGGCACGCTGATCGCGTTCCTGGCCAGCGTGGGGTACAACGTCGCGCTGCAGTTGGTGGCGATCCTGTTGCGTGGGGGCGACAACCTGGGGCCCGCGCTGGGAGCGATGGCGATCGGGCTCGGCGTCGCGCTGATCGCCGGGCTCATGATGTCGACGGTGGCCGTCGTCGCCTCGTCCTTTGTTCAATCCGGCATGCTTCATCTGTGCCTGTTGATGGTCGGCGGCGCAAGGCACGGTTTTGAAACGACCTATCGCGTCTGGTGCTATACGATGGGCTCCAGCGCCCTGTGCGCACTGGTACCGATTCTCGGTGGTCTGATCGCGTTGGGCTTTCAGGTCGCGGGGCTGATCGTCGGCTGTTGCAACGCGCACGAAACGTCGCTGGGCCGCGCCGTGGCCGCGGTGCTGATCCACTTCGCGATTGGCTGCGCAATCGTCGGTCTGGTCGTGTTTATGATCATCGGGACGTTGGCCGCCGCCTTCCGTGCGGCGCAATGAGACGGCCTGGCAGCCCGACGTGGACCCGCAGGAATGGCAGCCTGCTTTCCTCAGCACACGACGTCGCTTACGCTTGGAGCCCTGGTATCGCACAAATGGATGCTCCGAACCATTGCGCTTGAGACGCGGATATGCCCATCGAATTTCGCTGCCCCACCTGTTCCAAGTTACTGCGCACACCCGACGAGAACGCTGGCAAGAAGGCAAAATGCCCTCAGTGTGCGACGATTGTCGACGTGCCGCTCACCAGCCAGGCGGAGGCAGCTCCACCGCCGAGTCCGGCCTCGCCCCCCGGACCGTCGCCGTTTTCGTTCGACGCCGGAGCGTCCCCGCCCCCCAAGCCCGCGCTGGACGCAGGTGGATTCGGAGGCGCCCCGCCGCCCAATCCATACGCCCCGCCCAGCACGTTCGAGTCCCCGTTCGAGGGTGCGACCAGCGGCATGCAGCGCGGTAAGCTGAACCTCGACGAGACGCTACGCACCACCTGGCAGATCTTCCAGACCCACAAGGGCCCTCTCGCGCTCGCCGGAGTCGTGCTCG
>JBFWYF010000533.1:0-5620 GCA_050186685.1 Pirellulaceae bacterium | reverse complement strand
GCCGTCGTTCGCCAGGCCCTGCGAGAAGATGTACTGGAAGCAGTTCAGCGACTCGATGAGGGCCGTCTCGATCCGGAAGGCACACCCATTGGCCAGGATCTTGGCGGCATGTCGCGCCCGATGCTTCAGGGCATAGGCGAACGGTTCGGTCACCACGGCCACCGGTACGTCCAGCAGATTGGGGGACAAGCCGCTGGTGATGTTGGCCCGGAAATCCCGGTCGGCAAAGAGTAATCCCCACAGCACGATCAGCGCGGAACCGGCGCCCCCGCCCGTGCTGCCGAAGAAGACCGGCAGAATCTGGTTCACGCCGCCGTGTCGCACCAGGTCGCGAATCACCTGATGGAGGACCCGCTGGATGCGGTCCAAGTGGTATTCCACGGCCAGTTGCGTGTTCAACCGGATGGTGCGGCTGCCGTTGCGGATCGACTCCGGCTGCAGGAATTGCGGGTAGTTCGCGTACATCAATTCGGCCATCGGGCCGATCAGCCCCGGGTCAGCCGTCAACGCAGCGACGTCGTCCGGCGTCAGACCCAAGTCGAGCTTGACGTCAACCTCCGGGATCGTGCCGGGCTCCGTATCCACGTAGATCGAGCGCATGGGAAACGGCTTTCCATCCGCCCGGTAGAGATCGTACAGAATCGGAAACGCGTGGCGCGCGGTCCCCCCTTTGCCAAACAGCAGGATGGCCGGACGCGGGGACGCGGGCGATTCGTGACGGGTTCGATGAATCATGAGGGTGCTCCGGGAGTGGGGAGCCCATCCGGTAACGTGCCTTGGGGAAAAGCTCGCGAATGCGACGGCAGGTGATTCCCGACGGGCTCTAGGTCGAACAAGACGGACTCAAGGTCTTCGCCCCGCTCCTCGCCGCGAGACGGAGCGAGTGGGACAGGGGCCATATCGGTTGTGATTGGGGCTGTAATAGGGGGCCGACACTTAACGTGACGGCGTGTGGTCCAGGAGCCGCAGGTAGGCGGGACTCGGCCGTCCCAGCTCGGAGTCGGCCACAATGCCGGCCAGGTGGGGCAGATGCCCGTGCTCGGCCGCTTCCCCGTAGCTCTGGATTAGCGAATGGTTGGCGCTTTCAATGCCAATCGCGAAGCCGCAGTTGATGCGACAGACGCTGATCTCGGTGTCGTCCGCCGCACCGGGCACTACGTGGCAGTTCGGCGACACGCTGCGGCAGTGGCGGATCAAGCGTTCCCGAATGGGCGGATCGTTCGGCGCCACCGACGCCGGGAGACGCCAGATCGCGATCTCGGTGAGGCTTGTCCCGAATCGTTCCTGATCGCGGCCGTGGAAATGGGTCGTCGGGGCGGAGCGAGTCCACAGGAACCGAGCGACCTCCTCGACGCCCACCTGATCTACCCGAGCATAGAGCGAGTGCCCATCTCCGAGTCGCTCGGCAACAAGCCGCAGCCATGCCCCCTTCCCTTCCTCGGCGGGCAGATCGAGCAGCAAGGTTACGAAGCTGGACCCATCGGCGTCGAGATGCGGGAACGATTCGCGGGCTAGCTGCCGCAGCCGCAGGTCGAACTCGCCGAACAACTTGCTGGCCAGTGAGGGCGTGTCGCTGCAGTGGTTAGCACACTTCATGCCGCTGATCACTTCCTCCGCGGTGGGCCCAGGCAGCGGCAGGGCGATGCTCGAGGCTCGATGCTGCTGTTCTTCCCGCACGGCGCGTGCATGGTCGTCCAGCAGGTCGTGGAGTCGTTTGAGCTGCTGGTCGAACAACAGGCAGCGGCGTCCCAGGTCCTGCAGGGATGCCTGCAGCTGCGGCCACTGACGCCGCCACGCGTCGGCCGTGAGCGATTGGACGACCTCGTGCAGGGCTGCCGTGGCACTCTCCCAGCCGGCGCGGAGCTGGTCCGACAGGATTCGCTGGTACAATTCGCGTGTCACTTGGTCCTCGTACGCGGGCAGCTCTGCCAGCAGGGCGACAATGCGGGTCAGCCGCTTGTGAGCTGCTCCGTTCGATGACGGCCAGGTGTATTCGGCGAGTGCCGCTCGGATCGCCTGAATCTCGCCACCTGTCGCCTGCGGATTGACGTCGAAGCACTGGCGCAGGGAGGTTAGCAGCTGCTCGGCCGCCTCGCTCACGGTCGCGGCCACGACGCGCCGGACGTCCCGGGCCCGTTGTGACAGGGTGCATGCGCCCAGCTCCTTCAGCAGGCCAAGCCGCTGAGTCAGGGCGGAAAGGGTCCGGTCCTCGTGTTCCCAAGTGGGCAACGCTTCCACAGCGGCATGGGCAGCCCGCGACAGCGATGCCGGCTCCAGCTGGTGAAGCAGCGCTTCGTGACGGCGGTCGAGTGGGCGTGATCCGAGCAGCTGGACGCCCAGATCCAACAGTTGCCCACTGGCGAGCGCAATTCCGTCCTGGTTGTCCACTGTGTGCGATACGCCGATTGACCCGCGGTTCGGTATCTGATCGGACACGGCCCACATGCGGTGAAAACCGCTTCCTGCAAAAGTCGACATGGGATTGGATTTCCTTCGCGAATGTGATGTTGGATGAAAGTGCCCGTCCGTAACGGCGCGGAGAGGTCTGTAGCCAAATTTCTGGGAGTTCGGGCTGAGCCGGCTAGCGCCCGAAGTTTCACGAGACGAATCTCCATCAATTCCTGGAGCTGGCCTCCACGTTGGGCAGCGTCGACACTTCGGCCGCGGCGGCCGGGAGCTGTTCGGACAGCGCGCCGATGGCGAAATCGTCCAACGGCGGCCGGGACCGCGCGAAAAAGTGATAGCCGACGCCCGTGGTCGTCCCCGTGACCAGCACCAGCACGAGAGTGGCCAGGACGAACCCGATGCAAAACCGCCGCCGGACACTTTCCTCGAGGCCGCGAGTTCGCTCTCGTGCCCAGGACTTGAGTTCGTCATGGCCCCAGTTCCAAGGGCGGTCCGTGCGCCCGGTGGAAAGGAGCTCGGCGCGCGACTGCTGCCATTGATCGATGGCTTCTCGCACTGGCTTGCCATCGAGAAGGCGCTTGCTCAGCAGCGAGTCGAGCTCAAGGGACACTTTGGTCTTCGCGTCCAGCTCGGCGCGGACTTCGCCGTCGACGTGCGCCAGCTGCTGCTGGCACCGACCCATCATGACGGTGTAGTTCGCAATCAGCACGCAAGCTGCCAGCAAGAGAATGCCGCTGAGAATCAACATCGGAATATCTCCTTGTCAGTGGGAGGCGCCCCGTCGGCCCCGAGGGAATGACCGCGGACCCGCCAGAGGGAACAGGCGGCAGCGGCCCCCGGCAAACGTCGCCGAAGGCCGCTGCGCCCTTGGATCAACCGTGGACAATCACCATGCCGACGAGCAGCAGCAAGACGAGACCGATGCCGCCGGCCAGCCGCAGCCGGTCGCGGTTGGTCCGCGTCGCCGTGGCCCGCGCCCGAGCGCGCTCGGCGAGCGCCGCCTCGACGCGCCCGGGAGGCGCCTGGATCCGGGTGTAGAGCTCCTCGCCGCCGAGCGTTTCGTACGTCACTCGCTGGCACGTCGGATCAGGCTCCCAGGGTGCGGATTTGATCTGCAGAGGGCTGGTCATGCTCGGGCTCCTTTCGCGTCGGGGTTGAACTACTCCGCCAGCTCGCCACTTGCGTCACTTAGTTCAAGGCAGCGGACATCGCGTAAATTGGCCCACCATCTGTCCGACTGTTCGCACAACCACTGCCAGGCATCCGCGGCAAGACTTGTATGGCCAGAAATGAAAAGGGCCCCGCAGCATTCGGGGCCGGAAACGATGTGATTAGGTGATCGGGGGTTCAATGCTCATGCGCGACCGATTGGTAGGCCTGAGCGGGATCCTCGTTGCCGTAGATGCACGACAGCACGGCGGGCATGTACCGCTCGAGGGCGTGAAGCGATGCCCCGATCAGGATTCCGATCGCCGCATCGGACAGCGACTGATTGGCGATGACGGTGCAAGCGTGGTAGCGCAGTTCGCCGTCATTCATGTCCAGTTCGAATTTGCCGACCTTGATGCCGTAGTTCGCTCGGGCGACGAGGTCCGCGATCATTTTGCGAGCGCCCGCGGGCACAACCACCCCCGGGTACGAGAAAACCTGCAGCAGGTTTTCGTCATCGGTGAGCTGTGCAAACGTCGTGAACCGGAAGTGCTGGCCGCCAAAGCCGGCGATGACCAGGTTCTTTTCCGGCACGGCCTGGAACTGCATGTCCCTGGAGGAAAAGTGCGCACTCAAACAATCGTAAGCGGCCGACATGGCTGCGTGCTCCTGAAAGGCGAATGGTCTGATCGGGGAAACGGTTTCCCCCTGCTCATAGAAAGACAGCTGGCCGAGGTGATTCAACTCGTCGGCCACGGACAGTCGCGGGCAAGCTGCGGCCGGGAAACGGAGTAGGCGCGGGCATCGTGGAAAACGCAGGACGCAGGTGGTGTTATCGGTTCACGCGTCGTGCGTCATCTTTTCGCGGTCTGGTGCGACCTGGACTGGTTCAAATTCCCATGAAAAGCCGCAAGGATGTGTGACCCGCTTCAAAGTGAGAGACGAGACACTCGTCGGAGAGCGGTCAATGCTTTGCATGGACCTGATAGCGGGCAGGCTCGAACAGTCCTCGAAAAGGCTGCTTGGAGCGGCTGTTACTGTTACGGTCTGAATCTCATGGACACCCCAGTGGCCTCGGTTTCGGCTCACCTCTATTGTGGCGGGAACCACACGAGGCGAAACGTCGCAATGACCCTGCGGACGTCAGATATCGCATTGGCAGCACCGGAAACCACGTTGTCGCCTCTCCCTGGTCCCCACCCAGGGTGAGCCCGCGCCGTGCGGGAGAAACGCAAGCTCCGCAGACGGTAAACCGTCAACGCTGGAGTCCGTCACCGCCACCCGCTAGGCTGGTCGGCGACTCGCCGGGAGCACACGTGATGACCGCCCTGCGTGACCGGCAACGCGGCCACTCGCTTGGTTCAGCGGGGGACAACGCCTTGGGTTGCCGCGGTGCAGTATCAGCGCCGCGGCCGTTTCCCGTGGGGCCTGGTCAGATGGTATTAGCCTAGCCCTTCTGGTCGGTCACCGCGTCGCGCGGGCCACCGGCAACCGGGCGCGCGTGCGAATGGCGCCCGCACCGATGAGGCACTCGACGTTTGTTCGCCGCGCGACTCGAGGAACGAGAAGGGGCTCCGGGGAGCGTGGCCCGACATGACAGCCACGGTCGCGGCGGCCAAGGGCGGCGGCTGAGCAAACAGGACCCGCCGCGTCACGGTCACCCAGCACCCAGCGCCTACCTCGACTGGCACGGCGATGCCCGCGGCCGCCCAGATGGCGAAGGTATTGGCGACGCCAGCGCCACCGATCCTATGCGCCGGTCGCGGCCTCACACCGACTGTGCCATGCCACCAGGCGACATGACAGAAGCCGACCCTATTCATGACCCTTACCAGAGGCCAAAAACGGCGTCTTGCGCAGCGCTACGCGAGGCCTGGTGTTCGAGCAGTTGTGCCACGCGGTAACACGACAGAACCCAGGCCTCACCATGACCCCTCCCAGAGGCCAAAAATGGCGTTGTTCGAGGTGCATCACGAGGACTGGTGTTCGAGCAGTTGTGTCACGCGGTAACACGCTAGAACCCAGGCGTCACCATGCCCCCTCCCAGAGGCCAAGAATGGCGTTG
>JBFWYF010000532.1:0-5621 GCA_050186685.1 Pirellulaceae bacterium | reverse complement strand
TCGGGGCGTGCCGAATTCTCGATGGACTGTAGTTTGCGCTCGTATCCGGCGATTTCGCTCTGAATACGACGATAGCCGGGGTCATTGACACCCAGCGCCGAAGCGGTCTCTTGCCGGGTGGCCAGCAACTTTTTCTGCTTGATAAGACTGCGCAGTTGCGCCACTTCCTCGTCTTCGTTGATGGCCAACTCGATCTCTGCATGCGCGAGGGGCACATCCACGTCACCGGCAACATCTTGATTGAGCGCCTGAAGTTGTACTTCCAGCAGACTGACCTGAACTTCCGCCTCCAGCAACTGGTCGTGTAGAGGTGCCAGGGGATGCTCGCCTCGTTCGTCACCTGGCCGCAAAGCCACCATGGCCGGCGGCAACGCGTCGGCAATGCCCTCGTAGTAACCACGCATTTTTTCCTGCAGATTCTTGATTGTCTGCTGTCGACTCTGATGCTCGTCCCGGAGCAGGTCGATCATGCGCTGAGTTGCCTGCTCATCACTATGCCGACGCACCTCAAAATATGCGGCGATGATCGCGTTCACGATCTCCGCAGCATTTGCGGGATTCGGCCCATCAAACGACACGTCGTATAGTTCAGAGCGCCCGACGCGCGCTACCCGGACTTGCCCCTTGACCCAGTCGGCCGCGTTGTTCTGCGCTTGGATCTCCGGCATGTTCGCGATGACCTTGGCCTGCAGGACCGGCCCGAGAACCATGTCGCTGGTCATCAGTTCAATCTGCGTCTCGACGAACTCCTCGGGATCGCCCACCGGCTCGCGGCGCTCATAGGCGAGATATGGGGTGCTCCTGGCAATCTGGACCTGCGCCGTCGCACGAAAGACGGGCGTAAACGTCAGGAAGACGATGAGCGCTCCCAGACTTCCCAACACACCCGCCGCGGGTAGCAAGACGTACCACCACTGGCAAAAGACCCGAATCAGGAATCGGGGTGACAACATGTCGGGCTCAGCCGGACGCGGCGCACGCCAGGGAGCCGGATACGAGGTTACACTGCGCGGGTGCGGCGCATCGATGATCAGTCGCCCGGCAGGCGGCAACCGAGGACTATCTGCTTGCGAATGTTCCACAGTATCCACGAGGTGAATTCCTTAGCAGTCGAGCCATGGATCGATTCAACTGATTCCGAAGCGGCGACAGGCATGACGTTCGCCGCACGCAAAGTGCCAACAAACGCGCATCGCGGAGGAAGGATAAGAAAAGCAGGGACGACAACGCTTGCAGTGACAAGCGGGAGCCGAGGGACCGACTGTGCCAAGCCACAGCATTCAAGCCCGCTCTGGACTCCGTCCACGTGGGGTGTCATGGCCACCGCCGCTTGCGGACGACTCGGGCGAGTCCTGGGCCATTAGGATGTTAGATTAGTGGTCGAATCTGTCTTGTCAAGGAACTTGACACTCTTTCCATGTGTGCGGCCTGTGCGGACCACAGTCGAAGCGGCGGATGTCGATCCGTCGGCAGAACCCGTCCGTGGGAGGGCTCGGTGCAGTTCGCACCCGCCGTCCATGATTGACTTCAACCCGGAGTCAGGTAAACTCATCTGCAATGCGGGAATCATGGCTACGCCGCCCGATCACCAACGATGTTGATGGGGCGAAAGAACGTTGTAAGTTTTTGGCAGCAAGGTAAGCGGCCAATGGCCATACGGGTTGGGATACCCCTGAGAAAGATGTGTGATTTGCAGTGGAACTGCCTGTCCCGAACCACGCAGGTCGAAAACACGATAAACCCGATGGGATCTTGTGTATCCGTGGCGAGCGCAATTTCCGCTTGGCTCAAGGGCTGAACCTGCTTCGTCAGTCGAGTGACTACGCCGCCGAGACTGGCAGCGAGCTCTGGGATTTCGCGGTGGAGCTCCGTTTTCTACGTGACGCAGGACTCACTATTTCCGACGTACGTTGGCTGCTGATTAAGGGTTACATTGAACACGGCCGCGAATTGACGGAAGTGGGTGAACATCGGCGTTCCTTCCGCCCGTGTACAGGGCTGACCGTCTCGCGCAGTTCCTGTTTTGTCATTACAGCGGCTGGCATTCAATTCAGCACGTCGGTATCGAAATTTGCCACGCCACCAGTGCCCAGCAGTGCGGCGACAGGCGGCGCCGTCAACTCATTGTGCGAGCCCTCCCCTTCGTGGGACCGCGACGCGGAGCACCCCGGGCAAATACCTGACGCGATCTTGCTGCCGGCCAATGGGCGAGCCAAGACCACCGCTCGTGGTCTGGTTCCTCGCTGGGACTGCGATTACCGGGAAATCCGCTATGACAACCGAGTTGTGAAGCAGTTCAAGTTGCCTTCGCCGAATCAAGAAGCAATCTTGCTGGCCTTTGAAGAAGAAGGCTGGCCGCCACGGATTGACGATCCGCTGCCTCCCCATCCCGAATGCGACCCCAAACAGCGTCTCCACGACACAATTCGCAGTCTAAACCGCAATCAGAAGAACCGGTTACTGCGATTCAAAGGGGATGGCACCGGCCAGGGGGTCCTTTGGGAGGCGGTCGCTCACAGCGAGGACGCGGTGGCGAGTTCCGATCCACTCTAGGGGGCTGCTCGTCGCGCACGCACCGGATCGGAACCGAAGTCCGCTCGTGGAATTCGTCATCCGGACCTAGCTTAGGCCCGATGCTCTCGCGTCGAGTTCCGCGGACACCTAGGTGCTTCGTGCTTCTGCGCGGCAAGACCTGCGCGGGGAAAATGCTCCCCTAGTCTTCCCCCACTTCGTCTCCTGTGCTCCCGGCGCTGAGAAGGCATGCTGGGACTTCCGTAGGTTGACCCTGTCGTCAGCACCAATTCCCTGGCGCCGCTCGAACTGCGGAACACAGAGCAGCGGACGGGATGGATACCGGAATGGCTCCGTATCGACCACCTTCCCGCTTGGAGACGTCCCATGCCTATCCTCTGCGAGGAAACAAGCGTTTTCCCGGACAGTCTTGTTGACGAATTGATTTTTGACGAAGAGCCGCTTTTCAGCAGCAGGACCAGGCACTGGTGGGTGGCTCGCACGAAGACGCGTCAGGAAAAGGCGTTAGCTCGACAATTACTCGCATTCCAAGTGCCCTTTTACTTGCCGTTAGTTCCCAAGGAGAACTTGATCCGCGGCCAATGCGTCTGTTCCTATCTTCCGCTGTTCGAGGGTTATTTATTTCTCTATGCTTCGGACAACGAACGCATCCAGTGCCTGACGACCAATCGTGTCAGTTATCTGCTACCCGTCGATGAACCCGAACGGCTCCACACGGATCTCGTTCAAATCAATCGTTTGATCGCGACGGGCGCGCCGCTAACGGTCGAAAAGCGGCTTAAACCCTCGATGCGCGTTCGCGTCAAAACTGGGCCCTTTTGTGGAATGGAGGGAACGCTTCTCTCGCGGCGCAATCATTCATCCCGCCTGCTGGTATCGATCAGCTTTTTGGGACAAGGTGCATCCGTCGAGATTAATGACTTTCAGCTCGAGCCGGTTTAGGCGTGATGATGGTGTGGGGTGTGTCGTCGCGGAAAGCTCGGACGTGCCCACTGACTCCATTCATTCCTCATCTCGGGAGATGTGTGCGCCGACCCGTCCGCGAGCATCCTGGGGATCCGCAGGGGCCCGATCACGATTTGCTTTGCCAGGTGCGAATTCCACAACCTGTACGCGAGCGGTGTCGATACGGCTCGCTATCCGAGCCCGCACGTTCGGTACCGGGCGAGATGAAGGCGAAGAGGCTGGCGCTGGCACGGCATCCGTCCAGCGCAAGGGTTGTCCAAGGGGAGACAACGTCTCGACGGATCCGCTGGACGCAGAATCGGTCTGCCACCGGAGAGAGCCGCCGGTGCTCGGAGTGTTTTCGGCCGGCACCGAGGACGTGGCCGGTGGAGTGTTGTTGCCTGGCATCGGTTCCGATTGAAACTGTGCGGTCGTCTTGCGAGCGTGGATAACTGTGGTACGGAGCTTCCCAGCGGATGACCCGTCCGAGGAAGTTGTCGTTCGCCCGGGAGCGGGCAGCTTCCGCTCCATAGGCCTACGCGTGGCGACAGATGCCAGCGGCTCGGACACCGGCGATTCGCGGCCTGCGCTGGGCTGGGAGATGGGGTGACGGCTGGCAACCTTCGGGGTAACGGGAGTCACCGGGACGACGATCGCGGCACGAGCTCGTACGTGCGCTGATCGGCGGTGAGGTGGTACCGTTCTGGTTTCCGGCATGCCTGTCGCGGGAGTCCGCGGTTCATCCTGCGAAGCGATCGACGTCGTGGACGGCATGGTGGCGGTCGGGTTCGGTTGCACGGTACTCGCTTCCCCTGGAGTCCCTTCTCCGGTCGGCTGCTCGGACGATCCAGTCGATGACACGACATCAGGCGTCGCGCGAGTTGGCTCCTGGCTTGCCACTACGGATGGTGCTGGTATCGCCACGGATTTCGGTGGAACGGGAATCATGGATGGCCGAGTGCTGGGCGGCTGCGGTGACTCAAGGCGTGTGGGAAGGTCCTGCCGGGCCACGGTTTCTGGCTCCGGCTGCGTCGCGGGAAGCTCCTGACGACTCAGCAGAGGACTTGGCACGTTGTCATTGGCAGGCTGCGGCGTTGCGGGATCGCTGGTCGCCGTCAGCGAGGGACCGAACTCAGGGTGCAGGGCGCCCGAACTTTGATTCTCACTTGGCAATGCCAGAGGGTGGTCGGATACGATTTTCTCCGGCTCCAGTTCCGGTGGCCGTAGTTCTGCGGGAAGATCGTCGACCGGTTGCCCCTCCCGCGGCATTTCTCGGGTCCCTGCACCGTTCCCAGGCCACTCTATCATGCCATCGGTCATGACTGTCGGAGACGGCTGTATAGCGAGCGATGCGGCCGAATCATATTCGTAACTCTGGTCGGATGGTGACGGCGACGCGGGAAGCGGTTCGACAAATCTGCCGTCTGGCAACATCTCTGGATGCATCTCCAGGACGTTTCCCGACTCGAAACGCTCGGGTGGTGCGCAAGGCATCCATTCCGCCGGCCATGCGCGCCAACATGTGTCGCGGTATCCGTAATAGGGCAGGCCGCCCGGCTCGCCACACTTATGGCGAAGGTGCTTGGGAACCAGCATTCCGCAGTCGGGGCAGTGAAAGTAGGGGATATGCCCTTCCTGCAACTGCTTCGCTGGCGTGTGCCAGTGCAGGTAATGCCCCAGCCTCACACAGCCGGTCACATTGCCGACGAGCAGCAACACGATGCCAGTCATTATCCCGTTCGACAGTTTGTTAGTTTCGTGTCGCATCAGCGGTACATTCTTTATGTAACGGCGAGGAATTTTCAGATCCCTTGGCGCTGCCGGGGTTGTTCAATTCACGCCGCACGGATTTGCGTCACCATCAAACTGGTATCAACTCGGTCGACTTGTGGACAGCTCAGCTTGCTAGAAGCCACTGCCAAACGCCTGCGGATTGCCGCCACCCCTCAACACCGGTCCGGACAAACGGGTGACCGTTCCCGTGCCGAGCAAGATAAAGCCCATCGTCCGCTCGAGCGGGGCCAGGAGTTTGGCGAGCCGATTATCGAACGCAACCATGCCGTCCTCGGCCACGAACACGCGGTCGCCAGGAAACACCTGGAAGTTCGTGCCCGCCGATCCCTGCTCGGTAATGGCATACCAGT
>JBFWYF010000531.1:0-5624 GCA_050186685.1 Pirellulaceae bacterium | reverse complement strand
TCGGCGTCGGACATAGATGGCGTCGCTGGTCGTGTCCTGGGCATAGACCAGATACGACACGGCGACTTCCTCTCCCGACGAGCCACTCGCCACGGCCAGAGCCGGGTCGTCATACCACGTGTGTTGGTCCGCATGGGTCCGAGTCGCTACCGGGTAACCGAACACGGCGCGCTGCACCCACACGCGTCCGCCCAGTGCGGCGTGGCCTCGGCCGTTCGCCAAAGCGGCCAAATCAATCGTGAAGGGACCTTGGCTCGTCTCCAGACGCAGTTCGCCCGCGGCCGCCTCGGCACGGTCCACATCGACTAACAAACTCGGCCGCACGAACGGCTGAGGCATGTCCGGCAGGTGCCGGTCGAATACCCGGTCGAGCGGCGTAGGGCCAAGCCACGTGCCGCATTGCCAGGACAGCCGCTCGGCATCCACGGCCATTCCGGCACCGAATCGCCAGCCGCGCAACCGACGTACCCGGACCCCGGCGGCCTGAAGCTTCCCGTCCCATACCGTCGGTTCGCGGTCATTTCGACCCAACTCAATTTGCACGGTGACCGTCTCGTCCGGAGGCCAGTTGGCGACATCTACCTGGATCGGGCTCAGCGGCTGGGCAGCTCGCTCGGGCTTGGCTGTCGCCTTCTTTGCGGCCCGCGACTGTTTTCCTGTCGAGGGCGTCTGCCCCTGGACCTGGACCGTTGCCAGCAGCCCCGTGATCCCCAGCACCACCAGCCATGAATGGGACAGATTCATCGATTGAGCTCCATTTTCCGCACAGTCGATTGACGTGGACGCGCCTCCAGCCAACGATTAGCATTGCCCCCACACATCGAATCGGACGTGCGTCGTTAACGAGGTCCGCGACGCCGGTCAGCCTTGCTGCTGACCGCTGCACTTCGTGACGCAACTCACGGGTTGTTAATGCTTTGAATACGTTGACTGCTACTCAGCACGGATGCGCCCCCTGAATGAATACGTTGCAGCGAGACCTCCGCGCCAGCACCGGCGATGGAGCGTTTTATAGCGTAATGGTCGGGATGGGGGAAACCTATCTGGCAGCGTTCGCTCTGTCCTTGCACGCCAGCGAGATTGCGACGGGCCTGTTAGTCGCCGTGCCGATGCTCGCCGGCGCCATCCTCCAACTCAGCTCGCCCCCACTGATCCGGCGGATCGGTTCCCACCGCAAATGGGTGGTGGGATGTGCGATCAGCCAGGCCATCAGCTTGATGATGCTTCCGCTGGCCATCGTATGCGGGCGGTGGGGCATCCTGGTCTTATTTGCCGCGGCCGCCCTGTACTGGGCCACCGGCCAGGCAACGGGGCCAGCCTGGAATACATGGATCGAGGAACTGGTGCCGAGGGAACTGCGGGCCAGATTCTTCGCGCGCCGGTCGCGTATTTGCCAGATTTGTGTGCTCGCGGGCTTCGTCGTGGGGGGCTTGTTCCTGGACTGGGGCCAGCGGCAAGCCATACCGCTGATTGCCTTCACGGTGGTGCTCGTGGTCGCCGCCTGTTGCCGGCTTGCTTCGGCTTGGTGTCTGGCCCTCCACAGCGAAGCTCCCGAGCAGCATCGCGGCACGGAACAGGTGAGCGTCGGCCAGGTATTGAAAGAGTTGCGCAGCAACGAGGGGGCGAAGCTATGCCTCTACCTGTTCGCGGTTCAGATTGCCGTTCAGATTTCGGGCCCTTACTTTTCACCGTTCATGTTGGCGCAGCTCCACTTCAGCTACGTCCAGTTCATGATGCTCGTGTCGTTGGGCTTTGTCGGAAAGGTCGTCGGCCTGCCGTTCTGGGGCAAGCTGGCTCATCGCTACGGGGCGACCGTGCTGATGTGGATTGGCGGATTGTCGATTGTGCCGGTATCTGGCATGTGGTTGGCGTTGCCGTTGTTTGAGAATCCGATTCCCTTCTTGGCCATGGTCCAGGTGGCCGGGGGCATCGCGTGGGCGGCCTATGAACTCGCGTTCTTCCTCATGTTTTTCGAGACCATTCCCCGAAAGGAGCGCGTGAGCGTTTTGACGCTCTACAACGTGGGGAATGCGTTAGCCACGGCCGTGGGGGCATCATTGGGAGCGCTGGGCCTTGCGATTCTCGGCGAGACGGCCCCTTCGTACTTGCTGTTGTTTGGGATCTCGTCGGTGTGCCGGTTGATGGCCATTGCCTTTCTGGCCCGCGTGCCGCGGATGCACGTGGACGTGGTGGTACCCGCCTTGCGTATCCTCTCGCTGCGGTCATCCGACGAAGCCAGCCTCGATCGCCCCGTGTTGCCAACGATACCGCCGCGTCCCGAAACCGACCTGAAACTCAAGCGTCCTGCGGCATCCGAGGTTGCAAAGCCCCGGCGCGCGGCCGGCAGCAGTGTCGCCGGCCGTCTCTAAAGTCGGGCAGCCTGGCCCGATCGGCCGAGCACGGCACAGGACAGCGCATAAGGAGCCTGGTGATGTTCGCCGTTACGCGAGAGATCGACTTCTGCTACGGGCACCGCCTGCTGAATTACGAGGGCAAGTGTCGGTACCTGCACGGGCACAATGGTCGCGCCGTGATCACGATTGCCGCCGAGAAGCTCGACCATCGGGGCATGGTGATGGACTTCTCCGACATTAAGAACGTGGTCACAGCCTGGATCGACCAGCATCTCGACCATCGCATGATTCTGCACCGGGATGATCCGGCGGTTCCCATGCTTCAACAGATGGGCGAACCGCTGTATTTGCTGGACGTCAACCCGACGGCCGAAAACATTGCGCGGCTGATTCACGAGAAAGCAGTGGACCACGGCTTTCCGGTCGTGGAAACCACGCTCTGGGAGACGCCGCGGTGTTTCGCCACCTATCTGCCAAGAAAATAGAATACCCGTGGCTCTTTCGAGCCACGGGTACTCAGGTCCCCCCTGGGATATTGGTAAGCCGGTGCTTGCTCATTTGTCGACACCCATGTTATCGGCGTGTGAAGGGTTACGACTTTGGCAAAGTTTGCCGGAGACAACACCCCTGCCGGTCCGGTCGAATTTAACGACAAAAGCTCAATTGGGCGTGGCGTTCGGGCCGATGGTGAGGTGACAAAGCGGTAACGGCAATTCCGGCTGGCAATCCAGAAAGGAATCTGGGCGTGACGGCATCCAAACAGAAGCAACTGTCGAACAGTGCCATCAGCGCGCTAGGCTGGCCGCTGCTACTGGGAGCGGCCGCTTGCAGCGGCCTGTACATACTGATTCTGCAAGGGCCGCTGAACTCGCCTTTCATGGTGCGTTACTTTACGTCGCACCCGGTGCTCTATTTTGAGTCGGGAATGTTCTTTGTGGGGCTCGCCGCCCTGCTGATGAAGACCTTGGAACTGTTACGACAGTCCAATGCTTTTCGGCGGATCCGGTTGGACGATACGGACGCGGACGCCGATGTACGCAGTGTCTGCAGCGACCTGTTGCTGCAACTGGACGCAGTTCCGGCGCCCCTCCAGCGCACCTACTTGGTCGAACGGCTCTCGCGGGCGGTGGCCTATATCGACCGCAAGGGAGCGACCGACGGCCTGGACGACGAACTGAAGTACCTGGCGGATCTCGACGGAGCCCGACAGCAGGAAAGCTATGCGCTAGTGCGGATTCTTGCCTGGGCGATCCCCATGTTGGGGTTCCTGGGGACTGTGGTGGGGATCACCCAGGCCTTGGGCGGAATGGACTACAAGCTGTTCGCCACCGATATTTCTGCCGCAATGCAAGGGTTACTTGCAGGTTTGTACGTGGCATTCGACACGACCGCCTTGGCGCTGGTGCTGTCGATGACGCTGATGTTCGTCATGTTTTTTGCGGATCGCGTCGAGACGAACATGCTGAATGAGGTGGATGAAAGGGTCCACGGCGACGTCGTGCTGCGATTTCCCGATGGTGGTGGGCGCGATCAGGGCTACGTGCGAGCCGTCGAGCGGATGAGTTCCGCTGTCGTCAAGACGATGGAAACGCTGCTCCGGCAACAGACGGATCAATGGAAGACGGCGATTGAGCAGACGAACGAGCAACTGGGCGCCGTAGCTCAGGCGACCGGGGAACAGATCCGCATCGCGCTGGGCGATTCGCTCGATACCTCTTTGAAAAACCACGCCGAACGCCTGGCTCGCTTCGAGCAGGACGCGGATCACCAGATGCGAGCGCGGTGGGACCAGTGGCAGACGGCGCTGACCGAGAATATCCGCGTGGTGCGCGAGCAGCAGGCAGAAGTCGCTCGGCAGTCGCAGGTACTGGAACGGATTGTCACTGCCACAGGGGACATCGCGAATCTCGAAAACTCGCTGAACCGCAATCTCCAGTCCCTGGCCACGACGCGCCACTTCGAGGATGCGGTATTGAGCTTGTCGGCCGCAATTCAGTTGTTGAGCGCGCGAACAACGCCCAGGTCCGACACTCCCACCGTCGAGCTACGCGCGACGACGGAGGGCCGCGCTGCATGAGGCGGCGACGCTTTCGAAAACCGACACTCAGCCTGTCGCTGTTCCCCTTCCTCGCGGTACTGGTATGCACGATGGGTGCCTTGATCGTGCTGCTGGTAACCGTCGTCCAGAAGGCCCGTGTGGACGCCGATCTGCTCGCCAGTCAGACGAGCGAGGCGCAAGCCGCGGAGGAAACGCAAGCGGCGTCGCTGCAGCAGGAAAAGGAAATTCAGGATTGGCGACGGGAGGTGCTCGAGAAGCAGCGTGACGAAATTCGCGCGAAGCTGAGCAGCCAGCGAATGGAGCTGAGCCACCTGGAAGACCACATCCGCCGCCTGGAAGAGAAGTGGCGGCAACTGCAGGTTCAGGCCAATCAGCTGCAACTGCTGGGCGACTCGACGCAGCACGACGCAGACGCATCGCGGGAGAAGTTGGCCCGCGTGCAGGAAGCCATCGAAGCGGCTCGTGTCGAACTGGACCAGATCCGCCGCCAGGCGGCTCAGCGCAAACGTACGTTCGCCATCATCCCCTACGAGGGGCCAAACGGGACGAAGCGACGACCGATCTATGTCGAGTGCACCGACGAGGGCGTCGTTCTCCAACCCGAGGGGCTCGTGCTCCGGCCCTCGGACTTTGAAGGTTCGCTGGGCCCCGGCAATCCGCTCGATGCGGCGTTGAGAACGACGCGTGAGTATCTGGCACGCCGCGGCGACAACAAGTTGTACGGTGAACCCTATCCGTTGTTGGTCGTACGTCCCAACGGGACGGTGGCCTATGCTGTGGCTCGTGCGGCGATCAAGTCGTGGGACGATGAGTTCGGCTACGAACTGATCGACGCGGACATGGAACTCGCCTATCCACAAGCCGATCCGCATTTGAGACAGGAGTTGGAACGTTCGGTGGCGGACGCTCGTTCGCGCCAGGCGATTCTGGCGACGGCCATGCCGGGGCGATTTGGCCGCGCAACCACGGCGGGGCTGGTCGCAACCAACACCGGTGGTTTCCGTGCTGTGGGCGCCTCCGCCGCTGCCGGCCGAACAACGCCCTCCTCGGCCAGCCGCGGCGACGGGATTGGCAGTGGCAGCAGCTTCTCGAGCGTATTTCAGCCGGAGCGGCCCGCGGGAGATACGATGACGTCGTCGTCCGGAGGCCGATCGGGTGCGACCTCGGGATCGGCGCAAACCGCCTCTTCGCACAGCAGCGGCTCGTCGTCA
>JBFWYF010000530.1:0-5650 GCA_050186685.1 Pirellulaceae bacterium | reverse complement strand
ATCTCTGGAAGGCGAGCGTAACCTCCGCAAAGATGCCGTCGCGCACATAGATCCGATGATCCCGGTCTTTGGTGGTGGCGAGCACCAGTTTGGCTTCCGTCAGGTAGCCCGGATCCAGATTCAGCGGCCGCGGTTCGGCCGCGGGGTAGCTGTCCCGATAGGCGTCTTCCCAGGCGTTGGTCTGCTGCTTCCAGTCGGCCAGCGCCGCTGCATCGGCCAGCGCGTCGAAGCCCCAGAAGACCTTGCGTATGCCCGGGCCCATGGTGGCTTCGTAAAAACGGGTCTCGACGAACTCGTACAGGGGACTCGTCAGCGCGATTCGTCCCCACGTCTGCTCGGCACGTCCACGGGCCCAAGCCAGCGCCCCTTCATAGCGGCTGAACGCGGCCAGGATCAGCAACACGGGTGCCTGCGGACGAATATCCCCCATGGAACGGCATTGTAATCGACAGGGCACCCGTCAGCGCGGCGCGAACCACCGGTAAATGGCGGGTACCACCAGCGAGGTGAGCAGCGTCGAAGTGACCAATCCTCCGATGACGACCGTCGCCAACGGCCGCTGCAACTCCGCTCCGTCGCTCGTCGACAGCGCCATCGGCAGGAAGCCCAGGCTGGCCACCAGTGCCGTCATCAACACGGGGCGGAGACGAGCCATGGCGGTCTCGCGCGTGGCTTCGAGCACGGGCATGCCTTCCCGCCGCAACGACTCGGCGGCGCTGACCCACACCAGCCCGTTTAGGACGGCGACGCCGAACAGGGCGATGAAACCGACGCCTGCGGAGATGCTGAAGGGCATGCCGCGCAGCGCCAGGGCGAACACGCCGCCGGACGCGGCCATTGGCACGGCGAGGAAAATCAGCGCCGCGAGCCGGAAACTGCCGAACGTCGTATGCAGCAGCAGCCCGATCAGCATGAGCACCAGCGGCGTGATCAGCATCAAGCGCTGGCTGGCCGTCTGCAGGTTCTGGAAGTCGCCGCCCCACTGCAGCTCGTATCCCGGCGGCAGCGTCACCTGACGCGCCACGGCGCGCTGGGCCTCGGCGACGAAGCTGGCGACATCGCGGCCGCGCACATTCGCCGAAATGAAGGTGCGGCGGCGGTTGGATTCGTGTTCGACCGACGGTGGCGTCTCCTCAAACACCAGATCCGCCAGCTCGCGCAGCGGTACCGCCTTGCCGCCGGCCTCGGCGACCGGCAGCTGCTCCAGCAGCCGCACGTTGCTCCGCCAGGCTTCGGGGATACGCACCAGGATGGGAAACCGGGCTCTACCTTCAAAAATCTGTCCGACCTGATAGCCGCCCATCGCCGAGACGACCTTCATGACTTGCTCGGCATCGACGCCATACCGCGCCAGAGCCGCTCGGCGGGGCTCGATGCGGAGCGTCGAGAGGTTCGCCTGATAATCGGCCTTGACGTCCACCGCGCCGGGAATGTTCCGCAACACCCGCTCGATGTCCTTCGACGTCGCGCCCAGCACGTTCAGGTCGTCGCCATACAGCAGCACCGCGACATCCGCCTTGACCCCGGCTACCAGCTCGTCCACTCGCATCTCGATCGGCTGAGTGAATCCGAAGGCGGCACCCGGGATCCGCGTGTTCAGTGCGGCCGACATCTCTTCGATCAGCTGATCGCGCGTCTTCGCCTCGGGCCATTCCTCGTGCGGCTTCAAGAGCACCCACACGTCGGTCTGATGCACGCCCATGACGTCGTTCGCGATTTCGGGACGCCCCGTCTTACAGAAGACCGTGCGCACTTCGGGGAACGCCAGCAGCTCCCGTTCAATTCGGGTCGATAGCTCGATCGAGTCTTCCAGCGTTGACGTCGGCAGACGGACGGCTTCGACCAGCAGATCGCCTTCCTCCAACCGCGGCATGAACTCGGCTCCCAGATTCCACGCCACCGGCACGCTGGCGAGAAAAACGCCGAAGGCCAGGCCGGCGCTCAGGGCTGGATGGGCCACCGCGCGGGATACCAGCGGCGCATAGAGCCACTTGATCCACCTCACGAGCCACACGTCCCGCTCCGTCATCCGCCGCGGCAAAGCCACGGAGGCCATCGCCGGCATGAACGTGAGCGACAGGATCAGCGATCCCAACAGTGCGAACAGGACGGTCAGCGCCATCGGCCGAAAGAGCTTACCTTCGGTCCCCTGCAGCGCAAGCATGGGAACATACACGATGGCGATGATCAGCTCGCCGAACATCGTCGGCCCCCGCACTTCGATGGCCGCATCACGAATTACATCGGTCCGGGAACGCCCGGACGTGTCGTGGGCCAGCCGTCGCGTACAGTTCTCGATCATGATGACCGAGCTGTCTACGATCAGCCCGAAGTCAATCGCTCCCAGGCTCATCAGGCTGGCCGAGATTCCCGTCGCCCACATGAGGATCGCGGCAAACAGCATCGACAGCGGGATGGCCAGAGCGGTGATCAGACCGGCCCGCAAGCTGCCGAGCATGACGAGCAGGACGATCACAACGAGCACGCCTCCCTCGACCAGATTCCGCAGCACCGTCCGCAGCGTGCGCGAGATCAGGGCGGCACGGTCGTAAGTGATTTCCAGCCTTACGCCGGGCGGCAACGTGTCGGCGATCTCGGTCAGCCGCTCCTTGACCGCTTCCACGACGGTCCGCGAGTTCTCGCCGATCAACATCATCACCAGGCCCGTCACGGCCTCACCGCGGCCGTCCCGAGTCACGGCTCCCTGACGCGTCATGGGCGCCACGACCACCTCGGCGACGTCGCGCACCAGTATGGGCGTCCCGGCCTCCTCCCGGCGCAACACGATATCCTCGATGTCCGCGACACCTCGGAGCATCGCCTGGCCCCGAATCAGCCGCTGCTCGTTGTGGTGGACGACGTAGCCGCCCCCCGCAGTCACGTTGTTCTGTTCCAGACGTGTGAAGACGTCGTCCAGGGTCAGGCCGTAGCTGGTCAGCCGATCGGGGTCGGGGCGGACTTCGAACGTCTTATAGAACCCTCCATGCGTGTTGATCTCCGTGACGCCGCGCACCTCCCGTAACCGCGGGGCAATATCCCATTCGAGCAGCGTGCGGAGCTCCATCGTCGAGTACCCGGCTCCCCGTACCTCGAATTGCAGGATCTCGCCCAAGGCCGTGGCCAGCGGCCCCAACTCCGGCACGCCGTAGCCGGGCGGAATCAGCGCCGAGACGCGCGACAAACGCTCCGCCACCAGTTGCCGAGCCCAATAGATATCCGTGCCTTCCTCGAAGACGATCGTCACGACGGAGATTCCGAACTTCGAGACGCTCCGCAATTCCGCGACGCGCGGCAGACCGCTCATCGTCGACTCCACCGGATAGCTGATGTAGCGTTCCACCTCAACCGGTGGCAGCGCGCCGGCATCTGTCACGACCTGCACCTGGACGTTCGTCATGTCCGGTACCGCATCAATGGGCAGATGCAGCGCGGCGTTCAGTCCGGCCACCGCCATGAGCCCGGCCAGCACCAGGATGAGTACGCGGTTCGTGAGCGAGAATTCGATCAGGTTGGACAGCATGTTCGCTATTCCTCGCGCTCGAGCAGCAGTTCCGACTTGAGGTAGAACGCTCCGCCCGTGACGACGCGGTCACCCTCGGCCACCCCTTCCGTGATCTCAATCCAGTCGTCGTTGGTGTCCCCCGTGCGCACATCCACGCGGCGGAACGAATCTTCCGCATCGGCAATAAACACAAAGGATTGTTCCTCGTGCGCGACGACGCTCGCGGCGGGGACGGCGAGCACTTCGCGGGGAGCTTCGAGCGGCAGCGCTACACGTACGAAGAGCCCCGGTCGCAGCTGCTCCGAGGGATTGTCGATGGAAGCGACAAGCGGGATGGCATTCGTACCCGGTACGACCTCGCGGCCGACGTAATACAGCGATCCGCGGAACGACTGCCCTGGCAGGGCCGGGAATTCGAGCTCCAGTTCCTGGTCCGCCCGCAGCTGCACCGCTGACCAATCCTGCTCGCGCACGTCCGCTACCGCCCACAACCGCGAGGTATCGGCCAGCACCATCATTGTCTGTCCCTGAGCCACTCGCTCCGACGCCGACACCAAACGGCTCTCGATGGTGCCCGCGAAAGGTGCTCGTGTCTCGACCAGTGACAGGTTCTGTGCCGCGCTGGCCGATGGCGGCGACTCGGGTGAAGTGGGCTCCGCCGACAGCGGTTCGTCGTATCCTAACAGCGTCCTTAGCTGTTGCCGAGCAATGTCGAGCCGACGCTGGGCGTCATCCCGTGCCGCTTCCGCCGTTTCCCGCTGCAACCGGGAATCAAAAGCCGATTGCTCGCAGGTGGCACTCAGTTCGGCCTCTGCTGCCTGCCGTTCGCTACGCCGCTCGAGCAAGGTCCGCGCCGCAACCGCTCCGTCGTCCGCAGCCGACTGGATGCTCGCCACCATCGTTTCGGCCAGCATGCTCCTCGTATAGGCCGACAGCAAACGCGCACGGCTTTCGCCCAGAGGCCGGTTGTGGAATTGGCGCTCGATGTCGTCCCAAGGCGCCTTTCGCCGGATCTCGGCCACGAGTTCCTGGACGTTTCGGTCCGCTTGTTCGAGCCACTGCGCCTGCCGCTGAGCGATGTGCCACTCCGCCTGCCGTTTGAGAACCTCGGCCCGCGCCTGGCCGACTTCAGGGCTGCTCAGCACGGCGACCACCTGCCCGGGTTCCACCCGATCTCCCGGCTTGACGGTACAAGTTTGGACTGTGCCGCCCGTCGCCGCTTTCAACTCGACATGCCGGCGATCGTCATACTGCAATCGGCCCGGCACCTGGTGCATATGACGAAAGGTGCGTCGGACGACCGGCGCGACACGAATGC
Source organism: Pirellulaceae bacterium (assembly GCA_050186685.1). Lineage (GTDB taxonomy): Bacteria > Planctomycetota > Planctomycetia > Pirellulales > Pirellulaceae > CAZFLF01. The sequence goes on along the minus strand of JBFWYF010000530.1, from coordinate 830 downwards.
CGGCTGCCTGCCGTTTAATCTCGGTCAACCGTACGACGCCTTCGGGCGCCGCGGGCTCGGCCGTCGCCGCCGTTTCCTCGCTGGAACGCACGCGATGGTTGCCCATCGCGAACCAGATGCCGACACCCAACAGGACCAGGATCACGGCTGTGGCGGCCGTCGTACCGACGCGACGAGTCATGCTGCATGCCCTTCTGAAATAAGAATTCAACCCGCCCCGGCCCAGGCTCGGTTCGCGCAACGCTGTGCGACCGAGCTTTGCCTGCGGAGCAAGGAAGCCATCAGGCCCGATTCAGCGAACCGGCCGAGCGGTCCGCGGGCCGCCGATTAGCAGCGAGCAATGCAGAAGAGGGCGCGCACCGTGAGCGCCGTAGAGGGCCAGTCAAAGAATTGGCGGGCGTGGGTGTGCCCCGGCTGGGAAACGGTGGCAATCCGCCGCGTTGCGTCCGCCCACGGAAGCTCGTCGCTGAACGTCTCGGCCAGCAAGACGGGTACCGGCGAACTCCCGGGCCCCGCGACGAGGCACGGCTTGTCACCCGCCGATACCGGTTCGCCTCCCGCCGCACTCTCCTCCGCGGCCGACCAGTCCGAAGCGGGGACCCAATGCGTATGCCAGGCAAACCAGTCGCGCGGTCCACCCTGCTGATGGAAGCGATGAAGATGGGCCGCTAATCCCGCGTTCCAACTCGTCCCCGCCACTTCGCCGACATGCTGGTGGCCAATCGGGAGCGGCGCGTCGAGCAAAAAGTACAACAGCCAGAGCACCAGCGCCAAGCGCGTCGCGCCGCTTCTGCAGCCGGACTTCCGTCGCCGGGGTAACATCGCAAGTT
>JBFWYF010000529.1:0-5651 GCA_050186685.1 Pirellulaceae bacterium | reverse complement strand
GTAGCCGGCAACAGCGACGCTTATGTCTTGCATCGTGGGTCCTCTCACTTATCCACGACACTCCCGCTCTTGTTGCGCAAGCAGTCAAGTCCAACAACAGAAGAAGACGAGGCTGTTGTTGCTGTTGTTTGGCAGTGAGTAATGGGGAAGGAGGTGGGTTAGAGAGCTCCGCGGAACCCGCGGTGACTCGGCTTACGGCGTTCCGAGCACCCCCCACCGTCGCTTACGGAATCGCCACCGAGGGTCGGGCGCGCTCACCTTCGCCTTCCACCTCGGTTACAACCGGCAGATCGGCACCGTCGTTTCCATATCGAGGGCGATGCTCACTTCTCGGGATCAGCAACCGGCTCAGGCGACCGCCTGCGTCGCTCGTTTCGCTCGCAGAGCCAAGCGAGATGCTGGAAATTGACGATCGACATGGGAGCCACCGCAGCAGGCGCTCGCGCCGCGATCCGGGGATACGCCGGCGCTTCTCTCAAGACTCGTAGGTGCCGCAGAACTCGGCTCGCCTCTTCCGCGCCGCTCGACGATCTTCCGTGGCGATCGTTTCCGCCTCCCGCAGGCTAACCCGCTAGTCTTGTCACGGAGCGACCAAGACCTAAGTCGCAGTACATCAGGCTGATGTTGCATTGACGAGAACTGAGTCAGGCTCCGATTGGTCCGTTGGAACAATCATGGAGAGAGATGATGTTACGAATGCACCGCGTCGCAGTCACCCTCGCGACGACTGCTTTGACCACCGGCTCGGCGTTTGCGGAGCCGGTGGCGGTCGAGGCGCTGCTTACGCCCCAGGAACAGATGCGGATCGACTTCGCCGACGAGTCCGGACACTGGGTCCTCGCGGTGCGGCGTGAGGGACATGCTGAAGGATCGGGGGTCTTCGCCGGCGCTTCCGTGACCGAGTTCGGTTGGCACGATGTCCATCCGCCGATCTCAGGCCGGCCGCAAGGATACTTGCAGATGACGGCTGACAATGGCGATGTTGCCGTGCTGCAATGGGAAGTGCGGGCGACATTCGTCAAAGGCGAGGAAGGCCCGATGCTGTTCGACAATGGCGTTTGGGAGCTGGTCGGGGGTACCGGTCAATTTGCAGACAAGCGTGGGGTCGGCTCGCTGATCATTCGGCCGCAGGGCGGCCCAAACCTCTTCATTCTGGAAGGAGAGATCGGCGATCAGCCCTGAAGTGATCAGGCCTTCTTGGGCCGGGCGGTCGTGTTCGAAGGACCGGCTGCCCGGCTCTCTGCGTCTACCCTGCAACCCATGACGGAGGAGAGCGACGGATGAGGCGCAGGGACGTCCTGAGCAGGGGAGTGCTCGCACTCGGGGCCGGGCTGGCAACGCCGGCGCTGAGTCAGAACCGACAACGGCTGCGGATGGTGACGGACTGGCCAAACGGGCCGGGGCTTTTCAGCAGCGCAAGCCGGTTGGCCAAGCGGATTGGCGAGGCCACCGACGGACGCCTCTCGATCGAGGTTTTTGCGTCGGGCGAGCTTGTGCGCGCCTTCGAAACCCTTGCTGCGGTCGAGGCGGGCGTCGTTGACATGTACCAATCTCACGACGGCTACTTTCAATCCAGAGCGCCCGCTTTTCATTTCTTTTCCGGCGTCCCCTTCGGGCTGACCGCCAACGAGCTGTTTGCCTGGGTTCGCTATGGCGGGGGCCAGCAGCTGTGGGACGAACTCAGCGGCCGGTTCAACATCAAGCCGCTTTGTGCCGCGAGCACCGGGTCGCAGATGGGTGGCTGGTTCCGACGCGAGATTCAAACGTCGGACGACTTCAGGGGCCTTCGTTATCGGACGGCAGAGCCGGGCGCCGAGGTTCTTCGGCGCCTTGGCGCGATCGTTGTGCTTCTTCCCGGCTCCGACGTTCTGCTGGCGATGCAGTCGGGAGCGATCGATGCCTGCGAGCTGATAGGACCGTGGATGGACGTTTCGATGGGGATAAGCAGTGTCGCCAGCGTCTATCACTACCCGGCCTGGCAAGAGCCGGGCACGGTGCTGACACTCGGCGTCAATCGGCAAGTGTGGGATGGACTCAGTGAAAGCGACCGGCAATTGATCCAAGCGGTTGCGGAAGGCGAATTCGCGGTGTCGCTGGCCGAATTCAACACCAATAACGCCCTCTCGCTTCGCCGACTGCGCGAGGAGGGCTCCGTGCGGGTCGCACGATTCCCCGACTCCGTCTTGAACACGCTGCGGGATGTGAGCGTGGACGTTGTTGCCGAACTTGGCTCCGGCGACGATCTCGCTCGCCGCATCTACGCAAGCTTCACCAATTTCAGGGAGGTGATTGCTGAATGGACTGCGGTGTCCGAAGGCGCTTACATTGGCACTCGTGGTACCAGCTGAGGGGCGCTGGGAAACTCGGCGAACCGAGTCAGAGTTGGAGACCCGGTCGGTGATGGGAGAAGCATCACTAGGAACTCTGAATGGATACATCGTCGGCGTCTGCTGACCTTCTTCAGTTCCGGCCGAACGTTGGAACTGGCCGTGTTTTTTGCCGCTTCGGTGCTCGACGATGAGTCCTCCGCGATCCGACGTGGGACCTCGGGGCCGGATTGGCGTCGGTGGCCGGCTCCTGCTCGCGTTCGTTTTGATTTCGTTCTTCGCGACGCTTGCCGCCGTGGCAGGCCTTGTAGCGTTCCGGGAGGTCGGTGACCGCCTCGGCCTCGTGGACAGGAGGGTTCCGGCAGCGCTGGCAGCGCTTGAGCTGTCGCGTTCCGCGGAGCGGATCATAGCGGCGGCGCCCGCTCTCCTGATCGCCAGCGACCGGCAGCGCCGCGACGCAATCAACAGCGACCTTCGCAGCGAGGGTGAAAGGCTCGATGCCTACTTGCGCGAGCTGAGGGCGGCGACTTCGGCGACGGATGTAGACGTTGTCGTGGGGACGCTATCAGCTCAGCTGGCAGAGCTCGACGATGTAGCGGCCCGCAAGCTGGATCTCGCCGATCTATTGGCCAGCCTTCGGCGTGATGTTTTCCAGAAGAACCTCGAGCTCCGGCGGTTGTTGGAGCCTTGGCTCCAAATACTGGACGGGCAAGTGGCCGCGTCCGGAAACGCACTCGACGATGGCGCGCGCGCGCAAGCTGGGTCTCTGTCGACGTTGTTGGAGCTCCAGCGTCGGACGGAGACCGCTCAACGCCAGCTCTCCGACATTGTCGACCTGCTTTCCGAGGCCTCCACAGCCGACCAAATTCAGCGACTGCCCATCCTTGAGTTCCAGCTGGGTCGGGCGTTCGATGATCTCGCTTCGACCGCCACCGGCCTCGACCCTCGGCTCCAGCCAGTGCTTGCTGATCACGTTGCTGAGCTGCGAGCATTCGCGGAGGGTCCAGGTTCTTTGACTGGTGCTCGGCTGCGCGAGTTGACGTTGGACCGGGAGGGAGAGGTGCTCGTCGCCGAAATCGGCCGATCGTCTGAGCGACTGATCTCGGCAGTGGATCAAATCAGTCGAGGCGCAAAGGGCGACGTGACTAACGCGATCGACGACGCTTTCGCCGTCCAGGGCTTGAGCTCCCAGGTCCTTATCTGGCTTGTGGTTCTCAGCATCGCGTCCTCGGCCCTGGTGGTCCTGGGTTACGTCCGCGGTATCGTGCGCCGATTGGGAGCGCTCAGTGGTGCGATGCATGCGATGGCGGGAGGGGACCTCGCAACACCGGTTGAAGCCGGTGATGCCGACGAGATCGGCGCGATGGGCCGGACGGTGGAGGTCTTCCGCCGCAATTCGATCGAGCGTGCCCAGCTCCTTATCGAGAAAGGGCGGGCGGCTGAGCAATTGGAACGAGAGGTCAAGGTCCGGACACTGGAACTCGAGACAGCCAACACGTTCAAGTCTCGCTTCATTGCAGCCGCAAGCCATGACCTTCGTCAGCCCCTTTACGCGCTGAATCTGTTTGTCGCGCAGTTGAGCAAGGAAGACGGTCGCGGTGAGCGCAATCGCCTGCTGACCCGCATCAGTGCCGCGGTGTCGTCGATGAATGATCTGTTCGATGCGCTTCTCGATATGTCGAAGCTGGAAGCGGGCGTGCTCGAGGCAAAGCAAGTGAGGCTTCCAATTTCACGACTCTTGGAGCGATTGGAGGCAAATCTTGCCGGGTCCGCGCAGGAAAAAGGGCTTCGACTGCGAATGGTCAGCAGCGAGGTATGGGTGTTGAGCGACGATATTTTGCTTGAGCGGATTCTCCTCAATCTGACCTCGAATGCAATCCGATATGCCGAGCGCGGAGGTGTGGTGGTCGGCGTTCGACGGCACGGTGCGAAGGTCCGTATCGATGTGGTGGACACGGGGCCGGGCATACCCCGAGACCAACAAGCGAGGATCTTCGATGAGTTCTATCGGCGGCCGGGGGCAGGCGGTGGCGACAAGGTTGGGATCGGACTCGGCTTGACGATTGTCGATCGGCTTGCGCGGCTGTTGGGTCACTCTATCGAGGTGGAGTCGCGCGTAGGAAGAGGCTCGCGATTTTCGGTAACGGTGCCTCTCGCTGAACCTGCGGAGGATCAAGCCGGGGGCCCGAGTTCTGTGCTGGCTGTCGATCCGCTTCCCGGAAGAGTGGTTGTTGTTGTCGACGACGATCCAATGGTGCTGGAGAGCATGCGTGGTATTCTTCAGACATGGGGATGTACGGTGATCGCGGAGCACTCAGCGGATGCCGCCATCGCGATGCTCACAGATTCCCCGTCCGTTCCCGATCTAATCGTTTCGGACCTTCGGCTTGGACAAGGTCAGTCAGGAACTGAAGCCATCGCCCGGCTGAGTTCTCTATTCGGGCACGATGTCCCAGCCTTGGTGATCACTGGCGGGACGGCTTCGGGCTGGCTCGCGGAGGCGATGGCGAGCGGGCATCCGGTTCTAAAGAAGCCGGTTGCGCCGATGGCGCTGCGTGCCATGCTGCACCGGCTGCTCCGGAAGTCCGACGTGGTCAGTGGCTTGAGCGCCGGGCACGATATTAGCTCTCGCGAGCCGGTCGGAGACCAAGCGCTCCGGCCGCAATAACCGCCTCGGTCCGATTGCTCACCCCTAGCGCTTTCAGGACGGCCGTAATGTGGTTCTTCACCGTTGGCTCGGCAATCCCCATCGCTCGGCAGATAGCTTTGTTGCTCATCCCCTGCATCAGATGCTGGAGCACTTCGACTTGCCGTGCGGTCAATCCTAGGTCCGTCGGAGAATGGGCGTGACGGGATTGCGACGCGCGCGCGGGGTTTGTCCGGCGGCCACGCAGGATCTCGGGTGGTACATATACTCCGCCGGAGAGGATAAGCTGAAACGCGTGCAGCATGACTTCTCGCTCTGCAGATTTGGGGATGAATCCGAGCGCGCCGAGTTCGAGCGCCAGCGATATGTCCTCTCGGTCCTCGCTAGCTGATACGATCACGACTGAGATCTCAGGACGGTCCTCTCGAAGTTCACTCAGAATGTCGAACCCGCTGCGGTCCGGGAGGTGGGGGTCGAGGACAACAAGACCGATGTCTGGATTTTCCGCTATCTGTCGAAGCGCTTGATGGGCGTCTCGCGCGTAGAGCACTTTGGCATTATTGATCAACTCGCTGACGACCCCGCTGAGTGCTTCCCGGATCAGCGCATGGTCGTCGACAACCAAGACTTTCATGGCCAAGTGTCCCAACAGCGCCTTTCGGGTGATACCAGCATTC
>JBFWYF010000528.1:0-5657 GCA_050186685.1 Pirellulaceae bacterium | reverse complement strand
CTCACGACCGTACAGGTCACGAATGGAGTCGGGCTCCTGGCTCAGGTCGAACGGGTTACTCTTGCCCGGTCGCGATGCCAGTACAAATTGCATGGCCTGGTGGCGATGTGCGTCCCACGCCAGGACCGAGCCCCGGCGGTCGGCTTCGTCGAGCCGCCGACGGTATTGCTCCAGCCGACCCAACAACTGGGAACGGTTCTCCAACCTTGCGATGGAGATACCTTCGGCTTGGGCAAAGTGAGGCAAATGGAACGACGGATCCCGGCAACTGCTGTTGTCCCACCAGGCCTTGGGACCCGGACCAGGCCGCCGCTCGGGGTCGAGATTCGGATCGTCGTGGCTGAAGCAATTCGGGCACGATCCGGCGGCATCTTTCGCGTGACACGTGGGAGCCAGGTCGACTCCGAGCCGGTCGTACTTCGGCCCTAATATGCCGGAGTCGCGGCCGGGATAGCGCATCAGATTGCCCCGTGGGATCTCGATCACATCCGGCAATCCACTGTGCTGGGCGGAAGGTGCCGCATAGGCAATCAACGACCCGATCGATGGCCAGCTCATCCGGCCCGGCCGCGGCTCGGTGATCGTCGCATTCGTGTCGCCGATCGGCAGCTCCGTCGAACCGGTGTGTAGCAGGTAGTGACAGCTGTTGTGCTCGTTGCGGAACTCGCGCCCGGCAATGTGATGCATCGTACGGACGATCGAGAACTGGTCTGCCATCGCCGCGAGCTTCGGCAGATACTCGCAAAAGTGTACGGACGGCAACCGGGTGGCCGTCGTCGCGTACTCGCCCCGAATCGTGTCCGGCGCTTGCGGCTTCGGGTCGAACGTTTCGTGTTGCGACGGCCCACCAGACTGGAAAATGAATACGACGGCCTTGGCCGTCCCCGGCCGCGACTCCGAGGCGGCACGAGCGTGCGCCTCGAGTCGCAGGAGGTCGGATAGTCCCATGCCCACCAGGCTCATCCCGCCCACCTGGAGCAACTGGCGGCGCCCCAGGGCGGGATGATCCTGACGCTGGCAACCTATGCGATGCGGCGAACTGGTCATCGAACTGCCTCGCCTGGGTCTCAATCCGCTTCGCGGCTACCGTCTCGGAACCGTCGAGCCCGAAACCTTCCGATGCCCCGCGACGCATCGATGGGTTCATGGAAGTTCAGACGTCCCCGGCCCCTAGCCGAGACTTGGTCAATTCTTCAAGTCGAAGTTCTTTTCCAGGCTTCCCTGGCCCTCGATCACGAGCTTCTCCAGGGAGGTCTCGGTATTAAACTTCTTGGGCAGATACTGTTCCTTTGTCGGGATTCCGGGAGTCTCCGGGGGGACATCGAGTGCGCCCGGTCCCGAGCCCAGCGTGGTGGGCGCGTTGGTCGCCACGCGATAGCCTTCGATGCGAACTTCATAGGTCCCCGGGGCCAGTCCGAACTCGGGCGGCAACTTGTACTCGCCGTCCGTGATGGCCGCGGAAGACTGAGCCACGGCGGTGCCATCCTGGGGCAAAAAGAAGATCATCCCATCTGCCAACGGAGCGCCATCATGTGTGACCTTACCGTAGACGGTCGTTCCCACAGCGGACGGTCCGCATCCTATCACAAGCAACAGGAATCCCACGGTGCACACCGACACGAACAGCTTGCGAGCATTACGAACATTCATTGTGTTGCGCTTCCTGAGTCAACAATATTGAAAATAGGATGCGAACAACGCAGCAGCCGCAGTGAGCCGCTGCGTTGTTCGCTAAAGCACCGTCATGTGCATTGACTGACTTGTCTTAGAACGAACCAGGTACGTCGCTGCCTTGACGAGTCGTTAAGGCCGCGAGCGTCGCCGCATTAATGGTCTGAGACAGGAAGATCACCGCCCCGTCGCAGAGCACAAATTGAACTCCGCCTGGATGATAGCTGGCGGGTCCGGCAAACGCATTGCCACCCCACATGTCGTGCGTCAAAGGCAATTGCCGGTTTGGCGTGGATCGCCAAGGAGCGTTCAAGCCATTAAACGTGCCGGTCCCGTCCGAATAGGCATGCCAAGCGCAACAGTGGTTGGTCCCGGGACCGCGGCCGATAATCTCGCCAAAGCACAACGTATTGCTTGTCCCATCGATGACATCCCGGAAGCCGATCGATGAATCATGAAAGAAAATCCCGTCGCCGTTAGGCATGACCAAGCTAAGCGTACCCCCGGGCAGAGAAGGTGACCGGCGTCCATGAGACTTGGAATCCGCGATGCCCTCGTAGTGGGTTCTCGCTGAGTCTTCCACGTTCCTCGAACCGGGACATGGATTCGTTGCTCCCGTCCAATTCACACCGTCCACTTCCGGATTGCTGGGGCACAAGAAAGCGTTCAACTTGGTCAAGCAGGCACAATCATAGTTTGGCCGGACATTGAACGTTAACCCAAGATTCATCTGGGCCTGCAAGTTTACTTGTTCCAGGTACGGCAGGATCATGGTCGACGTGGTGTGCCCCAGATAGATCTGGACCGCCATGGATGTGCGCCCGGGTGGGAACTTCTTATACACGTCGTGATAGTTGTGTAGCGCCAAGCCAATTTGCTTGAGGTTATTTTGGCACTGCATTCGGCGAGCAGCCTCCCGAGCCGCCTGAACGGCCGGCAGCAGGAGGGATACCAGGATCCCAATGATGGCAATGACGACCAGCAGCTCCACCAATGTGAAAGCTCGATGCCGTCCCGACTTGATCCCCTGTAACCGCATGATTCACCTCGCATCACAGAATAGAGAACGAACAAACAAATAGACGAAGTCTGGCCAACGCTCGTCGCGGTACCATATCCGCCCCGGAACGTCCTTGCAACGAAATTCTCACACAAATCATCCACCCATAAGAAGGATGATGAGCATCAACAGCGATCCTGACGCTCCAATTGGCTCGTCACTTGCTTCCCCGCCTACCGCTGGCGTTCCGTGCTCGGTCCCGCGTCGTTCACACCGCCTGGAATGTCCTTGTTGAGTCTGTTAATCCCGCTGCCATCTCCAGGCGATGATGCCCTTGATCCAACTCATCGTGACGCTGGTCCTAGCTCGTAAACCCTCGGAAACGCATGCCTCACTCGCCGCCCAACGGCCCCACAGGAAGCGTTGCGCGGCTGGCGGCGTCTGGGCCTGCAACAAACGGCATGCCACTCCAGGCGGCTGGCCGGATTTCGACCAGAGCGGTCGCCTCGCCGTCAGGTGGCTCCTCCCCTTGTTTGCGACCTTGATCCTCGCCACCGGTTGCAATCGCCAGGCTGCCGCGACCGCCGCCCCACCCCCTCCCGTCGTCACGGTCGTGCACCCGGTGATGACACCCGTCCAGGTGTATTACGAGTACAACGGCACGCTCGAGGCGGTAGAAATGGTCGAGGTTCGCGCCCGCGTGAAGGGCTTCTTGAACGAGGTCGCCTTTACCGAGGGCGAAGAGGTCGAACAGGGGGATTTGCTGTTCAAGATCGACCCCCGGGAGTACCTCGCCGCAGTAAAAAGGGCGGAAGCCGACCGTCGCCAGACGATGGCCATCCTCCGCCATGCCCAGTTGGAAGAGGCCCGCGGTCGCGAATTACTGGCATCCGCCGCGCTTAGCGAACAGGACTTCGAGTCGCGGGTCGCGACACGCGAGACGGCTCAGGCCGGCGTCATGCAGGCCGAAGCGGCACTGGAAGCCGCGCAGCTGCAACTTGGCTTTACCGAAATCTATTCCCCGGTCTCCGGGCAGATCAGCCGCGCACTCGTCACGCGCGGCAATCTCGTTGGCCAGACGGAAAATACCTTGCTAACCACGATCGTGAGCATGGACCCGTTGTACGTCTATTTTGATGCCCCGGAACGGGACTTGGTCGAGTATCAGCGCGCTTTGCAGGCAGGGGAAGCCGAAGAAGTACTCAGCCAGTCCCTCCCCTTGGAAGTGGGAGTCGCTACCGAGGAAGGGTTTCCGCACGCGGGGGCGATCGATTTTCGCGAGAACCGCGTGGACGTGGGGACGGGTACCGTCCGCATTCGCGGCCGCATCCCAAACCCTCGTGTGCCTCCCGGCGATGCGCGTCTGCTTTATCCGGGACTCTATGCGCGCGTGCGAGTTCCCAGTGGCGGGCCGCGCTCCCTGCCGGCTATCCCCGAGGATGCGCTGATGACCGGTCAGGAAGGACGTTTTGTCTATGTGCTGGGGCCGGATAATACCGTCCTGAAGCGGTCCGTGACGGTCGGGCCACAGGTCTGGAAAGCTCCCCTGGCCGAGGAACAGGATCAGGTGGGCTGGATCCGGCAACGGCAGGATCCGGCCGACGGCGTCGCTGCCGAAAACGCTGCCGTCCTGGGCGATCCGGTGGAGACGGCGAAGCCGCAGCGGGACGCCTCCGAGACGCCAAAGGCCGGGGACGCACCGGAAAAGACCTCGCCCGCCGGCGATCCCACCAAGCCGACCTCGGGCGGAGCGCCCGAGGCACCACGCGACGCCGCCAGTTCGACCGTGCCTGTCCCGTCCATCGTGTCCATCGAACAGGGGTTGTCGCCGGCAGATGTCGTCGTGGTCGATGGCATCACGCGAGCACGTCCCGGCGCCAAGGTCGTACCGGAAAGGTGGTTGCTGATTCCGCCGTCCGCTACGGCCCCTCCGGCTTCACCGGCCGCACCCGCGGCACCACCCGCACCTGCGACCCGGCCGGCCCCTGGGGCCGCGCCGTCACCCGCAGCCACGAACGACGCTCCTCAGCGAACCGACTAAGACGTCCGTCACCGTGCCCGAATGTCCCAACCCTTGTATTCATGATATCCCGGTTTTTCATCGACCGTCCCGTCTTTGCGAATGTGATCGCCGTGGTCACCGTGCTTTTCGGCGTGGTGGCCCTCTATCGCCTGCCGGTCGAGCGGTATCCCGCGATCACGCCACCGACGGTCGTCGTGAATGCCGTGTATCCCGGTGCCAATGCGCGGGTGGTGGCCGACACCGTGGCTGCACCGATCGAGCAGCAGGTCAACGGGACGGAGAGCATGATGTACATGTCCTCCACCAGCTCGTCGGATGGCTCGTATTCGCTGACGGTGACGTTCGAGATTGGCACCGATCTGGATGATGCCCAAGTGCTGGTCCAGAACCGCATCGCGCTGGCCGAGCCAAGTCTGCCGGAAGAAGTTCGGCGGCAGGGACTGTCGGTCAAGAAACAGTCATCCAATATCGTGCTCGCCGTCTCCCTTACTTCGCCCGACGGCACATATGACGGCCTCTTCTTGTCGAACTATGCGACGTTGCGACTGCGGGACGAATTGAGCCGCGTGGAAGGCGTGGGAGAAGTTCTGGTGCGCGGCGTCGGGTCGTATGCCATGCGAGTCTGGCTCGATCCGGATCGTCTGGCCGCGCGCGGCATGACGACGCAGGATGTGGTCGCGGCGCTCGCCAGGCAGAATGTCCAGGTCGCGGCGGGCCAGATCGGCCAGCCGCCCAGTCCTCCCGGCCAGCGATTCCAGATGACCGTGACCACGCTGGGGCGGCTGACGGAAGTCGAGCAGTTCGAGGAAATCGTGTTGAAGGCCGGTCAGGCCGGTCAGCTGGTCTACCTGCGCGACGTGGCACGTGTCGAGTTGGGGGCGCAATGCTACGACTCGTTTGCCTCGCGCAACGGCACGGATTCGGCGAACGTCCTGATCTACCAGCTGCCCGGAGCCATTGCGA
>JBFWYF010000527.1:0-5660 GCA_050186685.1 Pirellulaceae bacterium | reverse complement strand
TAGCTGCCACCCTTACCGACCCGCTTCGCTCCGCGCAGAGTTGTGCCATCTTTCGTCGAGTACACCGTCGAGATGCCGCCTTCCTTGATCAGCAACATCCGGCCATCCGAGATGAAGGGAGACACGATGTGGTCGGTGTGCTTGGTGGGATGCTTCCACAGCAGGTGCGTCTGCGTCACATCTCCTTCTCCACCTCCGCGCACGGCCAGGATGTACTGCTCGGCAGCCGAGTCGCCAATGGCCGTGTGCGCCGCGCCGGCAAAATTGTCGGGATGGAGGAACGCCCGGTCGAGCTCCTCACCGGCTAGAAACCCATCGCCGTCCACGTCGCCTCGATCAAACGTCCGGGCATAGAAAGCGTCGGGCACGCGCGTCGCGCCTACGAAGGCCTGAATCTCCGACTTGGAGAGCTTGCCATCGTTATTCCCCGTGGTCGCTCGGTCGACCGACACGATCCACTGATTCGCGATGCCGCCACTCTGGACGGAAATGTAGATCACGCCATCGACACAGACCGGTGTTGTCTTGATGTTGCGCAGCAGTACCTTGGCGAACCAGCGCCGTTTGCCCGTGGCCGGATCGTACCCGATCACTTTCCCTGTCCCAGCTACCACGATGTCGTCTCGGCCGTTGGCGGTGCACACCACCGGATGCGAGTAATTCACCGCCATGTCCTGGCGATCGTCGCGCCACCGAAGCTGGCCCGTCGCCCGGTCGAAGGCATACAACGCAGGGAACAGGTCGTCGTCCTGGCAGAACAGGACCAGGTCACGGTAGAGCACCGGCGACATGCCCGGGCCCCATTTGAAGACAAAGAAAGGAGTTGGCAGGGGCTGGTGCCAGACATCGGTTCCCGAACGGGCGTCGACCGCCCTCAGGCCGAGGGTGCTGAAATAGAAATACACACGGTCCGCATCGGCGACCGGCGTACTGCTGGCCTGGCTGTTCGTGGCATGCACTTCCGCCAGCGGTCCCGTCGCCCACTCGCGCTGCCACAGTTTGCGTCCCGTGGCCTCCTCGAAAGCATACAGAGTGACGGTTTCCGGACCCGTCATGCCGCTGACAAACACTCGGCCTGCCGCCACAACGGCGCCGCCGACCCCCTCGCCGACTTCGGCGCTCCAGCGTACCTGGTCGGTGGCCGAAAACGTTGTCGGCAGCGTCGACTTGGTCTCGCTCAGCCCCAGGCAATTGACACCGCGGAACTGCGGCCAATCCGCCGCCGTCAGTCCGGCTGCGAACCCCGTGCACACCATCCAGGACATCACCAGCTTCCACGAGAGCCACGACTGCATTACGAGGTTCCTCATTCTTGCGCGTGTTGAAGACGGACTCGAAACGTGCCGGGTGGCAGTGTAGCCCAAAATCCGCCGGTCCGCATGTCAGGAGTTGGCCACGCTCTTGACCAGGCTACTCGTGACGCAAGGCTTCGATCGGGTCCATGCGCGCGGCGCGAAAGGCAGGGTAAATCCCGAACAGCATCCCCACGCCAATCGAGATCAACAGCGACGCGATAATCGACCACGGCGCAATACGCGGCTCTAATTGCAGAATTACCGACGGCAAGGCGTTCATCATGTCGGGAAAGAACCGCAAACAAAGCTGGCGAACCAGCGACACGAAGGGACCGCACAGGAACCCAAATGCCACTCCCAGCCCGCCACCAACGCCAGTCAATACCATGGCTTCCGCCAGAAACTGCTGGACGATGTCGGCGCGTTTCGCGCCTAACGCGCGCCGAATGCCGATCTCACGCGTCCGCTCCGTCACCGTAGCCAGCATGATGTTCATGATGCCGATCCCACCCACAATCAACGAAATGCCGGCGATCAAGACGAGCAAAATGTTGAACATCATCCGCAGCATCTCGGCCTGGCGCAGCAGTTCCTTCGGAACCACGACGGCGAAATCCTTGATCGGATGGTAGCGTTCGAGCAGCGAACCGATGATCTCCGCCGTCTCTTCGACGACTTCGGTGTTCTTCAGACCGACTGTGACCTGGCTGAGCTCCACGATCTCGCCTTCGCGGCTCCCCGAGCGGCTCGTGGCCACCATGTCGCCGATGCGCGCCCGCAAGGTGTTGAGCGGGATGTAGACGTCCATGTTGTAGTCCTGCGAGTCGAGACTGCCGCCAATGGCCGCCGTCGGATCGCGGGACTGAGTCGTGCCACACACCACGTAGAAGTCGCGATCAATCTGGATAGACCGCCCGATCGGATCCTCAAACGCAAACAGCGAGCGGGCCGTGATAGCTCCGAGCACACAGACGTTCTGAGGCGGCTCGTTGTCCCGCTCGTTCAGGAACCGTCCCCGGGCCACCGTCAGATGATTCAGCGGCTGATAGGCGGCCGTGCAACCGACGACGCGTGCCTCCATCGTCCGGTCGTTGTAGCGGACCTCCCGCCGAATCTCCCGCATCGGGACCGCGTTGTCGAGCACGCTCGCCGGAATGTTCGTGACAATCCGCTTGTAATCCGCCCGCAACAGCCCGTACTGCAGGAACATGCTCCGCGACGACGCGCTCGAACTCTGCTGAGCCGGCTTGACATTCCGGACGATGATGTTGTTCGCACCCAGGTCCTTGATCTGCTGTTGCGCCTGGTAGCTCACTCCTTCGCCCATGGCGACCAGCCAGATGACGGCCGTGATGCCGATCAGGATGCCCAACACGGCCAGCCCGGAACGGAGCTTATGCAGCAGGAGGCTGAAGATCCCCAGCCGAACGGTCTGCAACAAGGACGTGATCACGCGCGCCTACGCTCCCGCTGCTAAGTTTGTTCCACAATTCGCCGCCACTCCGGCCCAATCGGTCGTCCGCTTTCGCCGTCGAACTCGCACCGCCGCCGCTTCATTGCGGTCCGCCGAAGCCCCCGCCGCCGCCACCGCCCTGAAAACGCTGCCGGGCGGCATCGATCTCGGCCTGGTCGATCGCCCCGTCGGCGTTGCCGTCCAGCCGGTCAAAGAACCCCTGCATGGTCTCGGGTATCTCGTCCCGCGTCACCTTGCCATCCTGGTTCTTGTCGTTACTCATCAGGTTGCGCATTCCGCCGCCAGCACCACCACCGCCACCCGCTCCGCGGCGCGCCCGCATGGCATCCGCTTCCGATTTCTCGATAAAGCCATCCTGATTCGCATCGACATTGTCGAAGAACTGAGCTGGCATGCTCGACGCTTCCTCGCGGCTGACCTTCCCATCTCCGTCCTTGTCGTTGGCCATCAAGTCAAACCCGCCGCGACCGCCACCACCGGCGCGGTTACCACCGGGCGCACCGCCGCCGCCGGGACCAGCACCACCACCGGGGCCGCTACCGCCAGGCCCACCACCGGGACCGCCGCGATCCGCTCCGGCACCACCTGGGCCCGGAACACCGGCCCCGGGGCCAGCCGGCCCCGCTTTGCCCGGTCCCGCGGCACCGTCGGTCGGCCCACGACCGCCCGCCTCGTCCGCTTTGCCCGCCGCTGGCGGCGATTCGCCAAACCGCTTGTTTACGTCGACCGATTCGACTTCCACCGCGTTGGCCCGTGCATCCTCCACGATCGCCCGCGGATTCAACAACACTTCTTCCCCCTCCTGCACTCCGTCCTTCACTTCGACGAACTGATCGTTGCTGACGCCCAACACCAGCGGCCGCTTTTCTGGCGGACCACCGGCGACTTTCACCCAACAATAATAGCCGCCCCGCTGCTCGACGATCGCCGCAATCGGCAGCGTGAGCACATCCTTCAGGTAAGCGACCAGTATTTCGACCTCGGCCGTCATCCCCGGTTTCAGCCCGTCCGGCTGACCGTCGATCCGTACCAGCGTGGCGTACTCTTTGACATTCCCCGAAAAGAAGCTCGTCGGCTCCGGCTGGTTCGCAATTGAGGTGACTGTCCCCTGGACCTCCCGATCCTGAATCCGGACCCGCGCGCGCATGTTGCGGGCCAGGCTCTCCACCTTGGACTCGTGCACATTGACCTTCACTTCCATGTGCGTCAGGTCGGGCAGCCGCAGTATGGTCTGCCGTTCACGTACTGCCGCCCCTTCCTCGATCGTCAATGACTGGCTCGATCCGAACCGCCCCCCCTGCTCGTTCGCATACACGGCCATGCCGTCCTGCGGAGCGTGGATCGTACACAGGTTCCGCTGTGCCTCGAGCCGCTTCAGCTTTCCCTCCTCCAACGCAAAGGCGGATCGCTCCGACTCGAGCTTGGCCTTCGCCGTGGCGACCTTACTCTCCAGATCCTCCAACGTCTTGACCTTCGTGAACTTCTCGAGCACGTCGCGAGCCGTCTTCGCCGAATCCAGCTCTAGCTTTGCCCGCTGCACCGCGAACTGCTGGCTTTCCAGTTCCAGCGAGCTAATGTATCCCTTGCGAAACATGCGCTGCGAATGAGCTAACGAATTCTCGGAGCTGCGCAGGTTCTCCATGGAAATGGTGATCTGCGCCTCCATCGTCTGCAGGTCTTTCAAATACGTCCCTTCCAGGTACTCCTTCACCGAAATCTGGGCCACCGAGTAATCCTTCTCGGCCTGGACCATCGTCGAACGTGCTTTCTCGACCGTGATCTTCTGTTGATTGATCTGGTCGTCGAGCAGCGCGGCGTCCAACTCCACCAGCTTCTCACCCTGCTTGACCTCTTTGCCGTCCGGCACGATCCACAGGATCGAGCTCCCGCCCGCCACCTGGCACTTGATATCGATGTTCGCCGCGCTCTGCAGATTGCCGTCTTCGGTCACGGTCACAATGAGCTCGCCGCGTGCGACGGGATGCGCGAGCATGGCGGCCGTGTTGTCCTTCTGCAGCCGCCCCAGGTACCGTGTCGAACCGTAGCCGCCGGCTCCCACAATCGAGACCACCAGCAGAAATATCAGAGCCCGTACCAGCCAACGCGCAGAACTGCTCGACCCACCGTCTTGATGTGCCGACATGCCATTTACCTTTGGAGAAGAAGTTGGGGTCCCAAGCCGGGCTGTATTGTAATCAGCCGGCCCGTCCGTTGACAAAAAGATACCCCGCGCCGGGGACATTTCCCGGTCCGCCGCGCCGCCGTCTCGAGCGAAGTACTTACCGCTCCCTCGCGGCCGCTATTTGACCTGAAGCATGCGTTCCAGCGCCACGAGCGACCACCGCGACGTCTCATCGTCGACCTCGATGGTATTCACCGGAGTGCCCGCGGCCAGATTCTCGAGACTCCAGCAAAGATGAGCCAGGTTAATCCGGTACATCGTGGCACACATGCAAACCACCGGCGACAGGAAGTGAATTTCCTGCTCCGGATGCTCCTGCTTCAGGCGATTGACCAAGTGCAGTTCCGTGCCGATCGCCCACTTCGTGCCGGGTTTCGCAGCCTCCACCACCTTGATGATGTACCCGGTCGAGCCCGACAGGTCAGCCAGATCATTGACCTCCTGCATGCACTCCGGATGGACCAGGATCTGGATCCCCGGATACTTACGCCGAAACTGGTGCACGTGCTCCGCGCGAAACATCTGGTGGACGCTGCAATGCCCCTTCCACAGGATCACCCGGCTGCGCTGCAATGCGTCCGGCGAACTCCCTCCCCAATCGCCTCCGTGCGGGTCCCACACCGGCATCTCGTCGTTCGTAATGCCCATTCTCAACGCGGTGTTGCGGCCGAGATGCTGATCGGGAAAGAAAAACACCCGCTTGGACCGC
>JBFWYF010000526.1:0-5661 GCA_050186685.1 Pirellulaceae bacterium | reverse complement strand
ACTGATATAGCTGGCGGCAGTCCAGGATTGCCCGCTCGAATTCGTTTCGCAGGGAATCCCAATCGGATTTCGTCATTCCGTGCCGCCTTTCATGGACCCGTGGAGTGACTTCAACGTACCAATCGAAGTGCACCCATTCCAGGCTGGAGGGCTGCGAGCTCCTATCCCGTCCGAGTCAGGAGCTGGTGCACGGTTGACGGATTGTTTGTCAGAACGCCGTCCCGGCGAACCGCCGTCGGGCGAGACGCCAGGCGGGGTACCCTCCGCAGACAATCCGCCGCTTATCCGGTAAAATCCGCACGGCGCCGCCGAGCACCGCTGCGGGCTCGTCCGGGATTGCGGCAACGCCAGGGGAACGCCGTGGGCACGGTCCCCGGTGCCTGGCTGATTAGAGTGACGGTCCACCCATGAAGGCAGAACGAGATGACCTCGCGCACGAATTTGTTTGACCCGTTTGGCATCCGCGACACGATCTCCACGAAGGCCGGTTCGCTCGGCATGTATCGACTTTCCGGTCTCGAGAAACAAGGGCTATGCCAGCTGAGTCGCCTTCCCTTCTCGATGCGAGTGCTGCTGGAGGCGGTCGTCCGCCATTGCGACGGCTACCTCGTGGCGGAGGAAGACGTGCGTCACCTGGCTGCGTGGAATGCGGCTGCGCCCGCCCAGGTCGAGATTCCGTTCATTCCCGCTCGTGTGGTGCTGCAGGATTTCACCGGCGTTCCGTGTGTCGTGGACCTGGCGGCCATGCGCACGGCCATGAAGCGGCTGGGAGGCGACCCGCGCAAGATCAATCCCCTCATTCCTGTGGACCTGGTGATCGACCATTCCGTGCAGGTGGATTACTTCGGCACGGATAATGCTCTGGCGAAGAACGTCGAAGTGGAATTCCAGCGCAATGCCGAGCGTTACGAGTTCCTACGCTGGGGACAACGCGCATTCAACAATTTCCGCGTCGTGCCGCCGAACGTGGGCATTGTGCACCAGGTCAACCTCGAGTTTCTTGCCAAGTGCGTCTTTCAGGGAACGGATGCCCGCGGTCCGGTCGCCTTTCCCGACTCCCTGGTCGGGACCGACAGCCACACGACGATGATCAATGGCTTGGGTGTGCTGGGCTGGGGCGTCGGAGGGATCGAAGCGGAAGCGGCGATGCTGGGCCAACCGCTCTACATGCTGCTGCCCCAGGTCGTAGGTTTCGAGCTGACGGGGGAGCTGCCCGCGGGCGCGACCGCGACGGACCTGGTGCTGACGGTGACCGAGATACTGCGTAAGGCAGGCGTGGTCAACAAGTTTGTGGAATTCTTCGGCGCGGGCGTCTCACGGATGGGACTGGCTGATCGGGCCACCATCGCGAACATGGCGCCCGAGTACGGTGCGACGATGGGCTTTTTCCCCGTCGACGCGGAAACGCTGGTCTATCTGCAGCGGACGGGGCGCAGCGCCGCTGAAGTTGATCTCGTCGAACGGTACACGAAGGAACAAGGGCTGTTCCGTACGGATAATACACCCGTACCCGAGTTCTCGAACCTGCTGCGGCTGGACCTGAGCACGGTCGAGCCGTCGCTCGCCGGCCCGAAGCGGCCTCAGGACCGGGTGCCGCTGGCGAAGGTCAAGCAGGCTTTTCAGACGTCGCTGACCGCGCCGGTCAACCAGCGCGGGTTCCAGCTCGACGCCGCTCACCTCGATCGTAAGTCGCGCGTCCAGAACAACGGCTCGTCGTGCGAAATCGGTCACGGCGCCGTGGTCATCGCGGCGATTACCAGCTGCACGAACACGAGCAACCCGTCGGTGATGCTCGCCGCCGGCCTGCTGGCCAAGAAAGCCGTCGCGCGCGGACTGAAAGTCCAGCCGCACGTGAAGACCAGCTTGGCCCCGGGATCGCGGGTCGTCAGCGATTACCTCGACAAAGCCGGTTTGACCGAGCCGCTGAAGCAACTCGGCTTCCATACGGTCGGCTATGGGTGCACCACCTGCATTGGCAACAGTGGCCCACTGCCAGACCCGGTCGCGAAGGCGGTAACGGAGGGGGATCTGGTTGCCGCGGCCGTGTTGAGCGGCAATCGAAATTTCGAGGGACGCGTCAACCCGCTGGTCAAAGCCAACTACCTGGCCAGCCCGCCGCTGGTCGTCGCGTACGCGCTGGCCGGTCGCACCGATCTCGACTTGACCACGGAACCGCTCGGACGCGATGCGTCGGGCCAGGACGTCTACCTGCGCGATATCTGGCCCACGCGAGCGGAGATCGAAGCGGTGGTCGCATCCTCGATCGATCCCGGCATGTTCACCAGCCGCTATCAGGGCGCGTTCGAGTCGAACCCGCAGTGGAACGCTATCCAGGTCACCGACAGTGACCTTTACACGTGGGACGAAAACAGCACGTACATTCATGAACCCCCGTTTCTGGCGGCCGTCACGCCGGACGTTCCTGTCCCCCAACCCTTGCGCAACGCCCGCGTGCTCGCGGCGCTGGGCGATTCCGTGACCACCGATCACATCTCGCCGGCCGGCTCGATCGCCAAGGATAGTCCTGCAGGAAAATACCTGATCAGTCGTGGCGTCCAGCCGCTGGATTTCAACAGCTATGGTGCCCGACGAGGTGACGACCGAGTCATGGTACGCGGCACCTTGGCCAACATCCGCATTCGGAACTTCCTGGCGGACGGGGCCGAAGGATGGTGGACACGGCATCTGCCCAGCAACGAAAAAATGACGATCTACGATGCCGCCATGCGTTATCAGAGTGAGAACGTGCCGCTCCTGATTCTGGCGGGCACCGAATACGGGACGGGCAGCAGCCGGGACTGGGCGGCCAAAGGGGTCTACCTGCTGGGCGTCCGCGCCGTAATCGCGGCGAGCTTTGAGCGGATTCACCGCAGCAACCTCGTCGGGATGGGCGTGCTACCCCTCGAGTTCCTGCCGGGGGAAACCTGGCAATCGCTGGGGTTGAACGGCTCCGAGACCTACGAGATCGGGGGCCTGGACGAGTCGTTGCGGCCGCATGCGGAGGTCACCGTGACGGCGACTCCCGCGACGGGAGCCGCGAAGCAGTTTCGGGCGCGGGTGCGGATCGATACACCGGTGGAACTCGACTATTACCGCAACGGCGGCATTTTGCAGACGGTGCTCCGCCGGCTCGCTCGCTCCCATGCGGGAGCGTAGCGGACATCGCGGAGTCGAGTGTAGCGGAAGCGGGCATACTTCCGACTCCGCGCTCTCGCGCGTTAGGCGACCGCCGAGTCGGAATTCTTGCGAGTTCCGCTACGCGGCGCGCTCTCTTGCCTTGATTAGCCGTCCTGCTGCACCTCGAACCGGGGCCCCCACGCAGCACCACGCACCATCAGGACCACGAACCAATAGACCAGCGAGGTGATTCCGATCAGCCCGCCCAGGCACACGGGAAAGTGATCCCGCAGGAGGACGACGGTGGGCGGCTCTGGGCTGCGGGGCACTCGCCGCGCTACGGGGCCTTCTCGACCCTGCTCGGCAGCCGCGCTGCGCCAGTCGTCCCATTCATCCTGCACCCCAGGCGCCGCGGCGCTCGCCAAGGCGCGACGGCGGGCAGCGAACAGGCCAGTCAACAGGCCCACGACAAGCAGGCCGTAAAGCGTCCAGGCCAGGACCCAGAAGAGGGGGGGCGTGTGGGAGGGACGATCAGCCATGTCCGTGAGCTGTCCCCCCCAACTTTTTTTCAAAAGGGGGGTATGCCATCTTGTGACGATTTACTAGAAAATTCCGGCAATTCATCTTAGAGGCCTCGTCATGATACCGGGCGGGCCACGACCCATTATCTGGTCGTGCCTGCCTTTTTTCGTGTTGCCCTGCCTCACGCCTCCCAAACACCGGACCGGGCGAGCTCGAGGATGGCGGGAATGATCTGGCGCATCGCGCGCGAGCGATGGCTCAGTACCGACTTGACGGCTCCGCCGAGTTCGCCGAAGGTGCGGTGGTACTCGACGATTTCGAACAGCGGATCATAGCCGAATCCGGCCTGGCCAGCGGCGTCGGCGCGGATGCGTCCATGGCAATCGCCTTCGCTGTCGGCACGCACCTGTCCGAGCGGGTCGGACAACGTGGTATGGCACACGTAATGGGCCGTGCGGCGCTCGAGCGGGATTCCCTGCAGGGCGTCCAGCAGTTTCGCATTGTTCCGCTCGTCGGTGGCCTCGGGGCCACTATAGCGGGCCGAATAGACTCCGGGCGCTCCGCCCAACGCGTCGACTTTCAATCCGCTGTCTTCGCCCAGCACCCAGGCGCCGAGATGCCGGGCCTGGACGGTGGCCTTCAGCGCCGCGTTTTCGGCGAAGGTCGATCCCGTTTCGTCGACCTCCAGAGCGTGGGGGTAATCGGCCAGCGTGCGCAGCTCGAAGCCGTGCGGTTCCAGCAGGTCGACGAGTTCCTCGGCCTTCTTACGATTGCGCGTCCCCAGGACCAACAAATGTCTGGTTTGCATAAACACTTACCCGCGTGCTGGCGCGTCTCTCGCGTAGCGGAAGTGGCTACACTTCCGACTCCGCGTTCTCTCGCAGGAGGAGGTCGCCGAGTCGGAACTCTTGCGAGTTCCGCTACAACGTAGCGGAAGTGGCTACACTTCCGACTCCGCGTTCTCTCAGGAGGAGGTCGCAGAGTCGGAACTCTTGCGAGTTCCGCGATCAAGAAAACCTCGAGCCGCTTCATCATAGAGGCGGAGCGATCGGCGCGAAGCCGGTCACTGCGAGCACGGTCCCCATTCAGTTCCGCGAGCGGGCATAGTCCGCGGCCACCGACCGTTTGGGAACGGCCATGGGTTTGGGCTGGACGTCCAGCGAAATGCCATCAAACCGGCGAGGTTCCATGGCTGCGCCCCGTTGCCCTGGCAGGGTCCGTTGAATGGCTTGGTATTGCTGGACGACCTTCAACACGTCAGGCGCGTAGAGGACGGCCCCGTCCGGCTGTTGCTCTCCTTCCGACTCGAAGCTGCCCACGGTCACGATACTCTCGTTGCGATCGTGGAATTCATACGCTTCGACCCCTTTTTCCCGGAGGGCCAGAGTGAGCCGGTGTGACTTGTCGGCGGCGATTTCCAGCTTGTTCGACACCTTGAAACTTTCGGCATTGCGAATCTCACGCTGGTTAATCGTGGTGGTTCCCCGGAACGTCGCGACACGCACGGTGTACTTACCGGGGTTGTCGAGCAAACTGTATTTGACGCCGCTGTTCAGCCGGGCCACGAAATCGTCGACGCCATTCGGCGCGAAGAACTCCGCGGGCAGCAGCGGATTGCGAGTGACGAAGGCGGCTCCCAGCGGGCCCCGCGCCCGCGCCGCGCCCACACTGACACGACGTTTCGTCTCGCGTAATGCTCCCCAGATGTCGTTGCGGGAGGCCCCAGGTCCCTTCAGGCACTCTGGCTGCAGCACCTTGACCTTGGCCAGCGTCTTGTCCAGGTCGGGATCGTCCACCGAACGGAAATGGCCGATCAGCACGGCGACGCCTTCGTACCGGGTAGCGTTGGCATACCGCAGCCACTGCCAGGCTTCTTCGCGGTGCAGCGACGTGGGATCTTCGGTCTTGAGGGCATCGCTGCGAAGATGTCCTGGGCTGGTCTGAGTGAAGTCGAAAACTTGCTTATGCGTGAAGGCCGGTAGCTTGTAACGGCTGCGAAGTTCCAGGACGAGGTCCCGGGCT
>JBFWYF010000525.1:0-5664 GCA_050186685.1 Pirellulaceae bacterium | reverse complement strand
CCCGTGCAGGGGAACTCGGCAAACTGGTAGTGCGCTGCATGGTGAATCCTCGTCGGATGGCAAGTTGTAAAAAAGAGTTGCCGAGAAGCTACCGCAACCAGCCGCCGGCCTCCAGCCACTGGGCGGCATGACCGGGCCACGTGGAGATCCCCGATCCCTTGACGTCGCGCAGGCCGTACCCGTGACCGCCGTTGCCGTAGACGTGCAGTTCCGCGGGGATATTGTGCTTCTTCAAGCCGGCATAAAACAGGACCGCACCAAGCGACGACGAGCGGTCGTCGTGGGTATGGACCAGAAATGTGGGAGGACAGTTGGCGGGGACGGTGATCCCGGACACCAGGTCGTCGCGCATGGCGTCGTACATGTTCCAGGGATAGACCAGGATGGCAAAATCGGGACGGTGGGGTGCTGCATCGACCTCGTCGATCGCCGAGTAAGACTTGTGGCCTCCGTCAGCGAGCAACCGGGCGGAAACTTGTCCCCCCGCCGAGAAGCCGACGATGCCGATGCGGTCGCGCCGCAGCCCCCAACGGTCGGCGCTCGACCGAATCAGTGCCAGCGCTCGCTGCGCGTCCTGCAACGGCTTGGTCCATCCCGGCGTGGTGGTGGTATCGGCCGTGGTGCGGTAGCTCAGCACGAAGGCGGTCACGCCGTGTCGGTTGAGCCAGTCGGCCGCCTCGGTTCCTTCGAGATCGGGAACGACGCGACCAAATCCGCCGCCGGGCAGGATGACCACGGCGGTGCCGCTTGGACGCTCCGGCCGGTGAACCGTCATCGTCGGCCGCGAGATATTCGTGATCCGAGTCACCGGTTTCGCGTCAGTTGGGCGCGGCGGCAGTTGCTCGCCGGCGAGACGCGTGGATTCGCCGGGGGCGAGCCCGGGCCAGACATCGATCGGCTCATCGCCCCATGCGCCGTAGGAGAACGTCAGCAAAGCGAGCAGCAGAACCAGACGCGGCATGACAGCCTTCCTTATCAGGTGAGAATTTCCCGCACGACGCGAGCCGGTTCGACACCGGTGAGCCGGAAGTCGAGGCCCTGGAAACGGTGCGTGAACCGCTCGTGGTCGATTCCCAGTAAATGCAGAATCGTCGCGTGCAGATCCCGGACATGTACGGGATTTTCGGCGACGTTGTAGCTGAAATCGTCCGTGGCGCCATACGTGATTCCCGATTTCACGCCGCCGCCTGCTAACCACATCGTGAAACAACGCGGATGATGGTCCCGCCCCGCCTCGGGGCTGTCCCACTTTCCCTGCCCCGCGACGCCGCGGCCGAACTCGCCGCCCCAAACGACCAGGGTATCGTCCAGGAGTCCGCGGCGCTTCAGATCCGTGACGAGTGCGGCCGTCGGCTGGTCCGTGTCGCGGCAACGGGCTACACACCAGCTCGGCAACCGGCTGTGGTGGTCCCAGTCGGGATGGAACAGCTGGATGAAACGCACTCCGCGTTCAGCCAATCGGCGAGCAAGAATGCAGTTCGCCGCGTAACTGCCCGGCCGCCGCGAGTCGGGACCGTAGAGTTGAAACGTTGCCTCCGTTTCGCCGCTCAGATCAATCAGTTCCGGGACGCTCGCCTGCATGCGATACGCCATCTCGTATTGCCGAATCCGTGTTGTGATCTCCGGGTCGCCGGTCTCCGCGAGATGCTGCCGATTGAGCTCGGCCAACCCGTCGAGCATGCCGCGGCGCACGCTGCGCGGCAACCCGTCCGGATCGCGCAGGTAAAGCACCGGGTCGCGCGCATTGCGGAGCTTGACTCCCTGGTATCGCGACGGCAGGAAGCCGCTGCCCCAATAGTGGTCGTACAGCGGCTGATCGCTCGGACGCTGCATCTTGGAGATCATGACAATGAAATCGGGCAGATTCTCGTTCTGGCTTCCGAGGCCGTAGCTAACCCACCCGCCCAAGCTGGGTCGTCCTGGCAGCTGATGGCCGGTGAGAAACTGCGTCATGGCCGGGGCATGATTGATCTGGTCGGTGTGCAGCGACTTGACGAAGCACAAATCGTCGGCGACTCCGGCCAGGTGAGGCAGCCATTCGCCGATGGTGGCACCGCTCGTGCCGCACTGCCGAAACTGGACGCGGGCCGGCATGACCAACTGCCGCTGGTTGGCGGTCATCGTGGTTAGCCGCTGGCCCTGTCGCACCGATTCCGGCAACTCCTTGCCGGCCCAGGCCATGAGCTGGGGTTTGTAATCGAACAACTCGAGCTGCGACGGACCGCCCGACTGCGTCAGGAAGATGACGCGTTTCGCTCGCGGCGCGAAATGGGGCAGTCCCCTGAGCAGAGCCGCCGGCACTGCATCCGCCTCCGCGCCGGACGCAGCCGGCGGCAGCAACTGGGCGAGTGCCGCAGCGCCGAGGCCAATCCCCGTGCATCGCCCCAAAAAATAGCGGCGGGTGATATTCAATCGTGCGTCCAACTCGGAGCAAGTCATACGGAGATTCCGGTCGCCGACCGCATCATTCGTGGTTGAGGGCTTCATCCAGGTTCAATACCAGACTGGCGGCCAGCGTGTAGGCGGCTAGTTCGGCGGGGCGGGCAGGGGCAGGGGGGGCTGCATCCGTCGGCGGTGCTGTCTGCTGCAGATAGCGGAGTGCCTCGGCCGGATGCTGGGCATAGTGTTCGACGGACCGCTCCCACTCGCGTTGCACAACGGCCAGTTCCGCCTCGCGCAGGTCGCGGCACAGGACGCGCCGGGCCATGTGGTTCAACCTTTCGGGCAGGGACTTCTCCTGCGAGGCGGCGGCCCGGTCCGCCAAGGAGCGGGCGGCTACCAGGAAATTGGCGTCGTTCAGCAGCGTCAAAGCGTGCAAAGGTGTGTTCGTGCGGGCGGGACGGATTTCGCACGTGCGTCGCTGAGCTGCGTCGAACAGGAACGTGGGCGCAATAGCCCTCCGCCAGAAAGCGTACAAAGTTCGGCGGTACTGGGCTCGACCCTCGCTCGGTACGTACTGGAAACGCCCCATGAACATCTCTTCCCAGACGCCGTCGGGCTGAAAGGGTCGCACGGGCGGGCCGCCGATGGCCGGATTCAACAGACCGGCCGCCTGGAGCGCCGAGTCCCGCAGCATCCAGCTGGGCAGGCGGAACCGGGCACCGCGCGCCAGCCATCGGTTCTCAGGATCGCGCGCCAGCAGTTCGGCCGACGCGGCCGACGACTGCTGATAGGTCTCGCTTAGAACGATCTGCCGCAACGTCCGGCGGACGTCCCAGCCATGGTCCATGAAGTCGACAGCCAGCCAGTCCAGCAGTTCGGGGTGTGTCGGACGCTCGCCCTGCACACCGAAATCCTCAGGCGTTCGCACCAATCCCGCGCCGAACAGGAGTTGCCAGAAATGATTGACGATCACACGAGCGGTGAGCGGGTTGTCACGAGACACAATCCAGCGGGCCAGCTGTTCGCGAGTCCGAGGCCCGGTGGCTGTCCAAGACGCAATCGCGGCCGGCACGCCTGGTTCGACGACGTCCCCTTTCTTGTCCCATACGCCGCGTACGAGGACATGCGTAGTGCGCGGTTCCGACCGCTCGGCGAGGACCATGACGTCGAGTGGTCGGGCCGCGGCCTGGACCTCGGCCAGCTGGCGGGTGGCGAGATCGAGCGCCCGCTTGTGCACCTGGTACGGTTCGTGGTCCGCCAGGAACTGGTCGAACAGCTTGTCGCGGAGCGCGGCCGAAGGAGGACGCCCCACCCGCACGGCCTCGGCCAAGGCTTCGAGTGGCGGGACGTCCAGGCTGCGCACGGTCGCACCAGCCTGGTCCGTAACGTACAGGCGAAAGCGTCCGATGTTCGCGTCACCGTCGGTGGACCGGTGCCGCATTTCGAATACGAGCTGCTCGTCCGCATCCAGCGTCAGCGGCTGTGACAGTTCGAAGATGGCAAAGTGCGGGCCTCGCGGATCGTGCCCGCGTGTCGTCCAGCCAATACGCGGGTCGTCGTCCAGCACTCCACGCACGTCCCCATAGGCGCGGGCCTCTTTCTGCTCGGCCGCCGCATCCGCCAGGGCGCCGGCCACCTGCACGTCGCGGAGTTGCGAACTGCCACGGCGTCGCACTTGGACCTTGATGTCGGTCAGAATGAACTCGCCCGTTGCCCCGCGGGACAGTTTTCCCTCGGTGTGCGACGGATGCGGGAGCACTTCCAGTTTGAGGCCGGTAATGCGGGCCAGCTCGATCGACGCGGCGAGCCGGTAGTCATCTTGTCGCAAACGCGGCCCCGAGGCCTGGACGGTCCCATCCGCTTCGCGAGTCAGCTCCGTGCCTTCGACCGACTCCAGCTCGGCCGGTCGCACAAGACGCCAGGCGGCGAATCCGGACTGAACAAGCTCCGCTTGAACGTCCAGCCACTCGGCAAACGGCTGCGCGGCGGAGGCGCGGGCCTCGGTCTCTCGAGGCTCGCGTTCCTGGACGAGCTGCCGGGCTTCCCGCACGGCTCGCTCGGCACGTGGCGATGCGTAAGAGAAATAAGGCCGCGCATTGCGACCCGCCTTGCCATCCTCGTCGATCGAATTGAAGAACGCCGACAGCGCGTAGAAATCGTGCTGCGTTACGGGGTCGTACTTGTGGGAATGGCACTGGCAACATCCCAAGGTGAGGCCGAGCCACACCGTACCCATGGTACTGACCCGATCGATGACGTAGTCGATGCGGGACTCTTCCGGGTCGCGACCTCCTTCGCCATTGGTCATATGGTTGCGATGGAAGCAGGTGGCCAGACGCTGTTCGGGCGTTGCCGCAGGCAACAGGTCGCCGGCGAACTGCTCGATCGTGAATTGATCGAAGGGAAGATTGCGGTTAAACGCGTCGACAACCCAGTCGCGCCATGGCCAGTTCGTACGAGTTTCGTCCCCTTGGAAGCCGTCGGTGTCCGAGTATCGGGCGGCATCAAGCCACCAGTACGCCATGCGCTCGCCATAGTGTTCGGACGCGAGCAACCGATCCACGTAACGTTCGTAGGCGCCGGGCCCATCCGCGTGCGTTTCCGCCAGAAACCGTTCCAGTTCCTCGGGCGACGGGGGCAGACCGGTCAAGTCCAGCGCCACGCGCCGTGCGAGCTTGTGCCAGGCCGCACGCGGCGAGGGTTCCAGGCCCTTTCGTTGGAGCTCGGCACGCACGAAGGCGTCGATCGGATGCCGAGTGGGATCGGGGGAGGGCGGCGACACCGGCAGCTCGAGCGACCAGTGGCGGCCCCACGGTGCGCCCGCGACAATCCATGCTCGCAGTATCGCGACCTGCGCGGGAGCTAGCCGTTTCTTGTGCGAACTGGGAGGCGGCATCACCGTGTCGTCGTCTTCGGCTCGGATGCGCACGAGCAATTCACTCTCGTCCGGCCGGTCGAGCGACACGACTGTCAGCGCGCCTTCGCGGGTGTCGAGTCGTAGATCGGCCTCGCGCCGCCCCGCATCAGGTCCGTGGCAGGCAAAGCAGCTCTCGGACAGGATGGGCAGCACGTCTCGGCTGAACCGCACCGACGGCGACGAGGAGGTCCCCTCGGCAACTGCCTGAGTGCTCAGCGCCACTGCCGCAAGCAAGTTCAGAATCAGGATCCGTGCCACGTAACGCATCTCGAATTGACCCACCTCTTGTAGCGGAAGTCGCTAGACTTCCGACTCCGCGCACTCCGCTCGGACGTCTGGTGACTTCCGCTACATGTTCCGACTCC
>JBFWYF010000524.1:0-5669 GCA_050186685.1 Pirellulaceae bacterium | reverse complement strand
ATCTCGGCGCGATGCGGCGTGAGTTTGCGGCCAGAGCTCGGCCCTGGTTGGAGCTCGCGAGCGAACTGCCGGGTTGGGAATGTCATCCGCCGGCGGGCGCGTTTTATGTGTTCCCGCGCGTGACGTTTCAAGGCCTGGACGGGGCTGCGTTTTGCGAACACATGTTAACCCGGCACCGCGTCGCCATGACACCTGGAGCGGTCTTCGGCGCCGACTTCGGGCAACACGTTCGAATCTCTTTCGGCGGATCGCTGGAATGCCAGAATCGTGCCGCGACCCTGATCAAGGAGGCGTTTCGTGCCCGCAGTTCAAAGCAAGCCGCCTAGCGCGCCGGTCCTTCTCGATTGCACGATCCGCGACGGGAATTACGCGATCGATTTCAAGTTCACTGAGGCCGACACCCGTCTCGTCGTCAGCGAGCTCGCCAAGCTGGGATTTCGTTGGATCGAGATTGGCCACGGATTGGGACTGGGGGCGGTGGAAGCCGGCAAGGAGAGTATGCCGGGAAGCGATGTCGACATGATCCGGGCCGCGCGAAGCGTTGCGGGGGACGCCAAAATCGGCGCGTTCTTCATCCCGGGCATCGGCACTGTGGATCAGATGCATGCGGCTCGTGACGCCGGGTTGGATTTCATCCGCATCGGCTACGATGTCGACCAGATCGAACGAGCATGGCCTTACCTCGCCGACGCGCGACGTCTGGGACTGACGCCTTGCCTGAACATGATGAAGTCGTACGCGATCGGTCCCGAGGAGTTTGCGGAGAATGTCCGCCGGTCGGAAGAGGAGGGGGCGGAAGTAGCCTACTTCGTCGATTCGGCCGGCTACATGTTGCCGGAGAAGCTCGGTGATTATTTTGATGCGGCTCGCGCGGTGAGCGGCTGCCGTCTGGGTTTTCACGGCCACAATAATCTGATGCTGGCCATCGGTAATTGCATGGCCGCATTCGAGCACGGCGCCGAGTTCCTGGATGCGAGCCTGTGCGGCTTGGGGCGTAGCGCGGGGAACGCCAATACGGAGATACTGGTGGCCGTCCTCGAACGCTACGGTTACCCGACCGGCGTCGACCTGTTCGCGTTGATGGACATGATCGCGGCCTACATGTGGCCTTTGGTCGAACGGGTGCGCCCGCACGACATGATGGGCGTCGTCGCCGGATACGCCGGCTTCCATTCCTCGTTTCTGCCGCGCGTGGAGAAAATTGCGAGTCGGCACCGAGCTGAAATCCGGCGCGTGGTCAGCCGCGTCGCTCACCACGATCGGATCCGTATTGACGACGGGTATGTGGAAGTCGCCGCCAGGGAATGTGCTGATACCGTACCCAGTGAGGATGATCGTTCGTTGGTGGGTTTCGACTCCCCTCGTCTTGCACCGGACCGGATCAGCAATACGCTGCGGGCCGTGGATCAGATGTGCGATGCGCTGCTGGTTTCCGCCACGAAGCGCCGCGACGCTATTTCGGTCCTGCATCTGGTTCCCACCGCCGCCGCCACCCCGGGTATCGTGATCCCGGAGTTTGTCGTCGAGTCGTTGAGTATGGTGATGGGCCGGGTCACCTTCGGATCACTCGACTCGCTGGCTGAAGTCGTCAAACTGGCGCGTTCCAAAACGTCCTTGTTTCTGCTCAACCGCGAACACGGTTGGGCATCGGCCACCGAATCGCTCGTTCGCCGACTGGCGCCGGATCGGCGCGTCCACACGATCAGCGACCGCGAGGTGCGCTCGTTGTTCTTATCGGAGCTACTGCAGCAGGCGGCTGGGGTCTACGGGCATGAGGCCCTGCTGTTATACCAGCCAGATCGTGTGCTGTTGGACGCCTGCAAGACTGGCTTGCCATTCGACAATGCGTTCGTGTTCGGTGCCGATCGGCGCGCCGTCGTTTCTCGACAGCTTGTCGTGCTGGACGACTGGCGCGATTGGGATGACCTCCAACTCAGGTTCAATGTCATCGTCTGTGGGCACTCACCCGGCCCCGGGGACGCGGCCATGCTCAGCCGCGCGCTATGTCCCGGCGGTGAGTTGCTGCTGCAGAATCCGACTTCGGGGCGAGAAATCGCCCCGCAGCTGGGTCGTCAGCCCGTGCTGCTGGACCTGAATAAGGCGTATGTGGGTTTGGTCGATCGATTGCTGGCGGCCGAGGCGTCGGTTCGCCGCCTGGCATCATAGGAGGCGATTTCATGGGCACAGCCTCCGCGTCGACGGGCCTCCCTGGGCCCCGAGAATTACCTGAGTTGAGGAACCCGGACGAGGTCGCTTACGACGTGATCGCTCCACATGGGGCATCCGGGTGCCAAGCCATCGTTCGAAAATGCGCTCGCGTGGTACCGGGCGAGCGGGTACTGGTGGTCAGCGATCACAACACAGCGTGCCTGGGGGAACGGCTGGCCCGCGAGGCTGCGATCGATGCGGAAGTCGACCATTGTGTGATCGAGCCTTTTCGAATGCACGGGGAAGAACCACCCCCGGATATCGCCGAGCGCATGAGCCGGGCTCATGTCATCTTCGGAATCACGAAGATGTCCATGGCTCATAGCCAGGCCCGTTTGAGGGCCACGAAGGCAGGTGCACGCTACTTGAGTTTGCCGGATTACAGCCCAGCGGTCATGGCGAGTCGCGCGCTGAGAACCGATTTCGATTCGCTCATCGGCGAAGCCAACCTTCTCGCCGACTTGTTTACCAGGGCCGAGCTGGCGTGGGTGACCAGTCCCTCCGGGACACATATCCGGTGTCAGCTGCGAGGACGCCGAGGCAACTCAGCGCCCGGGGTGTGCGTCGGCCCCGGGTCCCTGGCTTCCCCTCCGGACGCTGAATCGAATATCGCCCCTTGGGAATCCGGCTCGGACGGCATCATCGTCGTGGATGGCAGCATTCCCTGTCGTGAGCTCGGACTGTTGCGCTCGCCAATCACCCTCATCGTGAAGGCCGGTCGAGTCGTTGATGTCGAAGGGCTTCAAGCCGACATCGTAACGGAGTTGTTTGATCGCGCCGGTCGTATTGAGACGCGCATCGTCGCGGAATTGGGTGTGGGGCTGAATCCCCTGGCGACGTTATGTGGCTCGATGCTGGAGGACGAAGGTTGCCGTGGCAGTTGCCATTTCGGAATCGGGTCCAACTGCACTATCGGGGGTGAAAACACGGTCCCTTTCCACCTCGATTTCGTTTTCCGACAAGCGTCTGTGACGTTGGACGATGTGTCCATCATGGAGCAAGGCGAGTTCACACCCCAATTCAAATCACTCCTCACTTCCCCGGAATACCTGCCATGAATGCGATCCAATGGTTATTGGACATCCCCCACCGCTTTGGCGAGCGAGAATTCCTCCGCGACGCACAGACAGGTGAGAGCGTTTCGTTCGCGGACTTGCACCGGAGCGCCTTGGCAATCGCCGCCGACTTGCGCCGGCGGGGATTACGGCAGGGCGACCGCGTTATCCTGATGCTCCACAACTCGACCGCGTTTGCCCGTTTGTATTTCGGCTGCCTCTATGCAGGACTGGTGGCAACGCCAATCAATCCGATTCTGGCGAAACGCGAAGTGCAGCAGATTGCCGACCATGTCGACGCCAAATTGTTCGTGGTCTCACCTTCGACGGTGGGCGGTGTCGATGCCGCTGCGGCCGCGCACGCCACCTACCAGATGCTCATCCTCCAGGATGGCTCCACGAGTACCTCCAGCACCGATGGTCCCTCGTTGACGGATTTCTGGGAGATCTGGCGACTGGAGGACCTGCCGGAGGTGAACGATTTCGTCCCATTCGAGGGGGTCACCGCGGATGACGCGATGTGTCTCGTATTCACGTCTGGGACGACGGGGATGCCGTCGGGCGTGGAACACCGCATCGCCAGTCTGGTGGGCAATGCGTGTCTGTTCAATCGCCGGCTGGGAATCACCGAGGAGAACCGGTTCTATGGCATTTTGGCGATGACGTACTTGGGAGGGTACTACAACCTGCTGTTGTTGCCCTATTGCGCGGGTGCGAGCGTCGTCTTGAATCGGACTTTCGATGCGCGCGCCGCATTGGATTTTTGGCGCCCCGCCATAGAACATGGCGTGAACACGCTGTGGCTTGTTCCCACGATCCTGGCGATCCTCCTGGAGATGGACCGAGGTTCGGATGGGGAGAAGTATTGCCGCGAGCACGTCCGGCTCGCATTGATCGGTACAGCCCCCCTGTCGACTCGGCTGCGGCAGGACTTTGAACAGCGTTATGGCGTAACGCTCTTTGAAAACTACGGGTTATCGGAAACTTTCTTCATCTCCACTAACTCACCTTCCACACCGGTACTTGACCGTTGTGTAGGGCGTATCCTGCCGGGCGTCGAAGTCGCTATTGTCGACGCAGAAGGAAAGGCCTTGCCCTATGGCCAAGAGGGCGAGATTCGCGTCTGTTCCCCTTACCTGATGAATGGTTACTACGACCTGGAATCACGGCGCATTCATGCCGTGGCCGAAGGCGACTGGTTCGCCACCGGCGACATCGGAATCCAATCGGCCAACGGCGACTTGTCGATTACGGGACGCAAGAAGAACTTGATCATCCGGGGCGGCATTAATGTCTCGCCGCGTCAGATCGAAAATGTGCTGCAAAGCCATCCAGCCGTCCTGGAATGCGCGGTGGTGGGCATTCCACATTTTGTCTATGGCGAGGACATTGCCGCGGCGGTGCGTCTGGAGAAGGGCACATCCCTCGCGGAGATCAAGTCAGAACTGCTCACGCTTTGCCGCAGCCAGCTGGGAGCAATTAAGCAACCGGCACAGATCGTGGAGTTAGAGGAATTTCCGTACAGCTCGTCGGGCAAGATCCAGCACAGAAAGGTGCGCGAGATCTTGACCAGCAAGTTGGGTTCGACGGCCGGTTCGGTCGCTCCGACGACTCCTGTCGAGCAGGGTCCGTTGATGATTCCGGGACGTATCCGGCAAGCTCGGCCTCATGTGGGGGCCACGGAGCTCGAGCGACTGAGGAAATTCCCGACCAGCATCGTATCGGATGTGCTGAACCGCTTGGGAATCATGGATGCGGCCATCCATTCCTTGATTCGCGGCAGGAAAATGGTCGGACGGGCCCTGACCGTCGAGGAAGTCGAGGGAGGGAACTTGATGAGCCATGCCGCGCTCGAACTGGTACGGCCGGGCGACGTGTTGGTCATCGACGCGAAAGGAGTGACCAGCCGCGCATGCTGGGGGGGACTGCAGACGCTGCAAGCCCAGCAACGGGGCGCGGTGGGAATTGTGTTGAACGGCGCTACACGGGATTTCGAGGCGATCGAACAATCCGCGATCCCGATGTTCGCCCGCGGCATCTCGCCGGGCGGGCCTCTCAAGGGATGGAGCGGCAACGTCAATGTGCCCATCGCCTGCGGCGGTGTCGTCGTGAATCCGGGCGACGTGGTCCTGGGCGACGACGACGGAGTCGTGGTGGTGCCGTATGAACTGGTCGACATGGTGCTCGATTGCTGTGGTCGGCGGGCTGCGCTCGAAACGAAATGGTTCGAGCGCGTCGAGCGTGGGGAGACCACGATGGATGTCGTAGGGCTACGCGCGAAGATCCAAGAATTGGGGGTCCAGCTGGAAGGGGGGCGGGACCGCGGTGCCGGGCGGGCTTCAGGCCGGGCAGTAGCTTGAAGGGCGGCTAGCGGAGTTGGCGCCGGAGGGACATCGGACGCATGAG
>JBFWYF010000523.1:0-5673 GCA_050186685.1 Pirellulaceae bacterium | reverse complement strand
GCCGAATAGAGCCACACGCATCGCGGTGCCAATCTTTGGAATCGCAGAGCGGAACCAGCCTCAGATCACCAACCCCTTCGTGACCATCATAAAGACGTCTTCGAGCGATGGCTCCTTCTCAGCGTAACTCTGAACCGCCACCCCTTGCCGTACGAGCTGCTGCAACAGGTCGCTCACGCCCAGGTCGTCGGTTTCGAGCTCGACCGTGACCCGCTGATCCTCCACCTGGACATCCCGCGTGTGCGGGCAGCTCCGCAAGATCGACAGGCCGATGTCCATCCCCTGCGTAAACCGGATGACGACGATCCGGTTTCCTCGGATCCGACGATACACGTCCTGGATCGGTCCATGCATCAGTAACTGGCCGCGCTCGATGATGCCAATCGAAGTACAGCAGTCGGCAAGTTCCGACAGGATGTGGCTCGAGATCATGATCGTCTTGCCCATCCGCCGCAGTTCCTTCAAAAGCGCTTTGACTTCAATGCGGGCGCGAGGGTCCAAGCCGCTCGTCGGTTCGTCCAGGATCAGGACCGGGGGATCGTGGACCAGCGTCTTGGCGAGGCACAACCGCTGCTTCATGCCGCGCGACAGGCCGTTGACGAAGTCGTCGCGCTTGTGGGCCAAGTCCAACAGCTCGAGCACGTCCCGGATAATCCGCTTGCGCTGCGCCTTGCCGATGCGATAGGCCACGGCGAAGAAGTCGAGGAATTCCCAGACTTTCATGCCGTCGTACACGCCGAAATTGTCCGGCATGTACCCGATGCTCTGCCGCACCTTCATGGGCTCACTGGTCACGCGGTGGCCATTGACAATGCCTTCTCCGCGGCTGGCCTTCAATAACGTCGCCAGGAAACGGATCGACGTACTCTTCCCCGCCCCGTTGGGTCCAATGAATCCGAACAGTTCACCCGCCTCGATCTTCAAGTTCAGGCGTTCGACCGCCGTGAACTCGCCGTAATCCTTGCCGAAGTCGATGAGCTCAATCATGGTTTCGGCTCTCCCCCCGGGGCAACCGAATTCTGTGCCTCGACCTGAATAAAGTCCGACGCCAGGCGCTCGTCGGATTGTGGAGTCGGCATGCGTCCCGCCCGCAGGTGCACCACGAACAGGGTCTTCCGCAACGACTGGGATGCCTCCGGTTGAGCCACAACCCCGGGCAGAATGTCGTCGCTCCAGCCCAGCAACCGAATTTCGCCCGGGAGAAGGAGGAGCGTGCTGGTGGCCAGCTCCAGCAGACTGCCCACCGTCAACTCGCCGGACCGCTCCAGCCGGAACCACCGGCGGAGTTCGCCACGGTCGAGCAGGCGATTGGCATTGACGTCCAGCAGCGCGAATTGGCCAGCCAATGGGTGATCTTGAAGCTCCAACGAGTGCAGGCTGCCGTTCTCGTCCGCATCCAGTTGCTCGAGGAGCTGGTTGACCTGCCGGTTGTGGCTGCCTGTCACCGGCGATTCGTTCCATTGCGGAAGAAACTGCTCGGCCAGGGCGGCAAAGCGGACGGGGACACTCGTCCGGGGCGCCAGCTCTCCCACCCATGCGCCTGTCCGCTCGCCTTCCTCGGTCCGCCGCAAGATTCCGACCCCGTGCAGGGTACGGTCCGTCCCGTTCCGGAGTCGAAACTCCCCGCCGGGACCTTCCTCCAGCGCGAAACCACCCCCCATGTCCGACATCTGCTCACAGTGCACGAAGCCCTCGGTGTTTGAGTTGACCGTCAACCCGGTCAGCTTCAGCTGCTTGTCGCGGCGGAGCGAGACCCGCTGGGTCGTCGTCGGCAGCATGCTCTGGGAACCACTCCCTTCCGACGCGGCGAACGGCTGTGCCAGAGCTCCGTCATCGGTGAACTCCAAGTCATAGCTGGTCGACAGCGAAGTGTAGAGCGCGATGTAACGGGTCACGTGCGCCCGCGGATAATCGCCCTGCATCTCGGCAATACTGATCTCGGTGAAGCTCCGAGCGAACCCGATATCCAGCCGGGCGAGTCGTACAACGGCAAACGTTCCGAGAATAGCGATGACGGGTGCCGCCGCCCAGGCCCACTCGACTCTCCCCGCGGCGCGAAAGACCAGCCAATTCAACGGGGCGAGGACCGTCAGATAGATCGCCAGGATCTTCAATACGAAGTCGCCCCGCGGCACGGTGATCCCCGACGCATCCTTCAGCGCTTCGCGGGCCGCATCCGAAGGGCCGCTGCGGTCGCTCCACGCCGCCATGCCGCTCATCCAGCGACGCGCGAAACCCCGGAAATGCCAGTCCTCCGACTCGTCGACCGCCGGAGGGCGGGCCGGCGATTGAACCGAGCTGCCCGTGCTGCCAAAACCGAATGTGGTGGGAGCCGCCAAATCGGGCGGCTTCTCGTCGGGCTCCCACGTCGTGCCCGGCCGCGACGAGAAATGCTCGACGTCCCGGGTGAAATACCGCAAAGTCGAGACGCAACGCGGATCGAGTGCCATCGCCGGATCGTAGTCCGCCCAGAACGACTCGGGCATGTGGTCCGTAATGCGGAACTCTCTTCGCGGACGGCGCAGGATGGCCCCATTCATGAAGTTGTCCAGCGACTTCCACGCCAGCCACTGACTGTCCGACAGCGAAAAGGCCGTGGCCACGACGCGACCCGATCCGACGCGTCTTTCCACCACCAGCCGACCACAGCGCGGCACAAATTCCGCCTCAGGATGCTTGTCCAACTGGACGACCAACAACGGCTGCTCGGGAGTAGTGGACCATTCCTTCCGCCGCTCTTCTTTATCGACCAACGTCCAGAAACGGTTGACCTCCTCCAGGTCGCTCGGTTCTGACGCCGTGGTCTGGCCCGCGGTGGCGGGAAGGTAGGGCTCCAGAAACGTCCCCCTTAGTCGCTCCAACGAATTCGGGCCGCTGATGATCAGCTGGCCCCCCCAGTGCAGCCAGTCCAGCATCGCCTGCTGCTGCGTCGATGTCAGGATGTCATCCGACACGTCGTCCCACAGTACGTAGGCGATCGACGTCCACGTCAAGGCGTGATTGGGCAATGGAGCCACCGGATTCAGTTCGGGAACGACCACCCGGTAATACACAAGCTTCTCGGTCTCGAACGTCGGCCCCGCGAATGCCGCCACGGTGGGAAGCGATCGCAAGTACGAGTACCGGTCCGGATCATCGGTCAACGCCACCAG
Organism: Pirellulaceae bacterium; assembly: GCA_050186685.1. Classification (GTDB taxonomy): domain Bacteria; phylum Planctomycetota; class Planctomycetia; order Pirellulales; family Pirellulaceae; genus CAZFLF01. Next base: position 2,521 of record JBFWYF010000523.1, on the reverse strand, counting down.
GTAATACTGGTAGGCGGGCATCGCCGCCGTACCCTGCCGCACGTCCTCCTTGACCAGTCTCCCCCCTCGCGCGGCTCGCAGCTCCCTCGCCAGCCAGACCGAACGCGGCTGCAGATCCTCCGTCACGGACGGCAGCATGGGAACAAAAAAGTTCACGTCGATCGCGCGTTCCTGACCCTTCGGCAAGGGAACCGGTCGCGACGAGCCGATGTCGAATCCCGTGTTCTGCACCGGCAACGGCCGCCCCAAGGAATCCGTCGTCGTCGCGTGGAGTTCACCCTGAAAATCAAAGTTATTGGCACGCACATAATTCCGCACCGTCACCCAGTGGCCCGGCTTCACAAATGACCGAGGCACCTCCGCCAGGTCCGGCAGTACCCGGGGCGGGCGAAAGTCAAAATCCTCCTTGGGCTTCTCTTTCTTCTTCTTCGCCTCCACGTCATCGATGTCGGGCGTTTCGTCCTTGCGCTCGACGAGCGGATTGCGGCGACAGCCGTCGCAGCCCGATAGGACGCACAGCGGCGCCAGCGCGACCCAAAGCCAAATTGCGATCGCTCGACGTCGGGGCGCAGACATACCGTGGCTATCTCGCTGGTGAAGAGTATCCCGGGATCCCCCAGTGTACGAGGCTGGCCGGGACGAGGGAAGCAGAGTCGCCTCCGCCGCCTCCGCAACATCCGCAGGAAAGGCGTGGAAGGTCGGAAGTGTTGCCACTTCCGCTACGGGGGATATGGGAGGGCGCGGAGTCGGAAGTGGGGGCACTTCCGCTACGGCAGGACGCACGACATCAGGTACGGTCGCACGTCCCGACCGCCGGCGACGATGATGGACAGCTCTGGAAGTTCAGCTAAATCAAGCTCTTCCCCTGGCGATACGGTCTCGCCGTCCGGGTTCGCAATCACCTGCACCCGCGGTCGCTCCGGATCACATGGATTGAAATCGACGATGACGGCCTCCACTCCATCCGACAAGGTGACCTGTTGTCCCAGCGGAAACGGCGGCACCACCTCGCACAACGCTTCGAACACCACCGGGTCGAAGAAGTCACAGCAGTGGACTCGCATCTCGTGCAGTACCTGTACCGGCAGCTTCGGAGTCGAATAGCAGCGACGCGCCGTGGCGGCATCATAGACGTCGCACACCGACGCAATGCGACACAGGATCGAAATTGCGTCGCCGGCCAGCGGTCCAATGCGGCGAATCGTCTGCCGAGTATTCCACTCGGGGTATCCCCGGCCATCGTAGCGCTGATGGTGATGCAGCACCACGTCGGCCGCCGCGGGCGCGATGCGCCCCTCGACCATCTCATAGCCCAGGATCGGATGCAGCTGCATCACAGCCATTTCGGATGGCGTCAGTTTGCCGGGCTTGTCCAGGATCTCCGCAGGAATCAGCGTCTTGCCGACGTCGTGGAGCAAACATCCCAGCCCCAGCAGCTTCAGGAGCGAGGCGGAATCGAACAACTCGGTGCCACGCTGCTGTTTCACGTACCCCTCCAGCCGAGTCCCGACCAGCAGCGCCAGGTAACAGACGTTCGCCGAATGCGACAGGAGATAATTGTCGAAACTGTCGAGCTTCGAAAGCAGTACGTTTCCCCGCCCGCGCACGCACTCGAACAGATCCGCGATCGCCCGCTCGAAATCCTTCAAATTGAGATCGGCAGCAGTCCCGTGCATCAGCGTCTCGAAGTTGCGCCGAACGTGCGCATAGATCTCTCGTTGATGGTCCGTCACCTCCTCGTCGAAGCGCTGCTCGAGATACTCGAGCGTGCGATGCCGGACCCAGACCTCTAACACGCCATACTTGCGCATCATCGCGATGTCGTCGGCCGACAACCGCTGCTGGCGCGGCAGCAAATTCTGCCGGGCGGACTGAGGATGAGGAACGGGTCTGGCTAATACCATTCCCGGTTCGAGACGTGAAACCGCAACACGGATCATACTGCCCCTCGCTCGATAATGAGACGTGCGCCCACCGCGGTGAGGCAGAGTTCACCGGACCGCGGTGTGGCCATCTCGAAACATACTTCACGAGAAAGCGACCCCGTGCCAGCGATGTGCGGGTAGCGAGTGTGCCCTCGATCGCAAGCCGCGCGCCCTATGCGCGTACACTTCAATCGATTCCGTCGGCATGATCCGCACGGCATTGCGGTCGGTTACCCGCCGAAGGTGGCTGTTCTGTCACGGTTAACGAATGGCAACGCTTGTGGCTAACCTACATTTGTTCCGAAGTCGTTGCCTGATCCGCGCAAACATGGGACGAGGACGGGCAACCATTTCGGTCGCCGGCGCTGGCCGAAACGCTGAACGTCGGCACGCCGCGAACTGCGATGCAAGCGATGGCAACATGAGCTACGGAACGTCTCGCCAGAGACCCACATCGCGACGAGTCACCACGCGTTGGATCGGCTTGCTTTTGCTGGCCATGTCCGTAGGGTTCGCGGTGCGCGCCGCGGACCGGATGCCCGAGATGCTCGTCGAGGGCTTTTCCGAGCCGTATCGGACCGTGGCCGTTGCGGCGG
>JBFWYF010000522.1:0-5673 GCA_050186685.1 Pirellulaceae bacterium | reverse complement strand
GAACGCCGACCTTCGCCGCATAATGCAGAATCATTCCCAGTTCAGTGTACTTCTCCACCACCGGGATGACATTGCGGCCAATCTTCTGGGCCAGCATCGCCATCTCGATGAATTCGGCATCCTTAAACCCGTTGCAGATGATCGGCAGCACAGCATCCATCATCGCCACGACGGCCAGCAGCTCCGGCTTGCTGCCCGCCTCGAGCCCGAAACCAAATTCGCGCCCGTACTCGATGATCTTTTCCACCACGCGCCGCTGCTGGTTCACCTTCACCGGGTAAACGCACGTGTAGCGGCCTTTAAAATCGTGTTCGCGAATCGCCGAAGAGAAAGCCGTGTGGATCTCCTTCAGACGGTCCTTCAAAATGCCGTTGAACCGCAGCAGGATCGGCAGGTCGAGTCCCCGGATCTGGAGGCGGTCGATGAGTTGCTTGAGATCGATACAGCTCTTCGGATCACGGCCGGGATGGACCAGCAAGTTCCCTGTGGGGGATATCGAAAAGTATCCTTTGCCCCATTTCTCGACGTCGTATTGCTCGAGCGCGTCTTGTACTGTCCACACATCGACGGCTTCCTTCAACATCAGTCGACACCTCGCCTCGGTAAAAGAAATTCTGGACAGCGCAGTGGGTTACGCGACGCACTACGGCAGCACGAGAGAGACAGCCTAGCCCAGCGGCTCACACGGACGGCCCCGCAAGCCGACCATGATAGCGAAGTATACGCGTGCCCAGAATGGGCAACGAGAGGTAATTTTTCGTCCGCCAGAGCGGGCAGAGGGGCGCCGAGCGGCGCCCCTCTCCCGAGTCCCGTCATAGCGTACGGGCAAAGTCATCCAGTTCCCGCTCGGCCCGTTCCTTTTCGTAGCCGTAGCGTTCCTGCAGCTTGCCCGCCAGCTGCTCCCTCCGACCGTTTATCGCAGTCAGATCGTCATCCGTGAGTTGCCCCCACTTCTCCTTCACTTTGCCCTGAAACTGCTTCCAATTGCCCTTCACTTGATCCCAGTTCATCATCCACCTCCTCTGTTCCGCCAGGAAGAATTTGTCGCCTACAGCGAATGCTCGCCGCGGCGATGTCAAGCGCTGATCGGCCAGCGTTCTTTCTCAACACCCCAGCCAGCAAAAGTCGGACCGCAGCGGAACACCACCCCGGAACGACCCGGCCCAAGCGCGACCGCGGCCTTCGCACAACCAGACTGGTCGCGCCCCGGCGTACGCCTGCCCTTGCCGTCCAAGGCCATCACGGTCCGCGGCGCGTCGACGTGGAAAGGAAACTCAAACAGCCGGCCTCCACGCTACCCCCCTTTTGACGTGGCGTGGCAGCGTCCAAAATACTCAGCTGGCTAAATCGCGCCATATGTTGCAACAGACAGATGGGCTGTTTGCGTCTTTCTACTTTGCCGCCCGGGGCGGCCCTACAGCGACGCGGCCGAGGTTTCCGCCGCTTCGCCCCGCGGCTGGTACGGGCGGTACTCGACCAGCCGAACGTCCCAGGGACCTCCGATGCGGTAGGTCACACCTCGCCACTCAACCTCGCGCAGTCGCATCGCCGTCAGGAGCGTTGGGACGTACAAGCATTGCGTCAGCGGGATCGCCAGGAACACTCGCAGCGTCCGCCACGGACTTAGCCATGCGACTTGTTCACCGCGCGACCGCGCAATGCGCCGTACGAGAAACTCGAACCACATCAGCATGCCGAACATGACCAATTCGTAGCCGACGATTCCGGACACGAGCCAGGCGGCGTTTTCGAGCTGCCCTCCAACGAGTGCGGCGGCCAACCCCACGTCCGCGGCGGCGAGCACAATCGTCGTGCCCAGGCCGTGCAGGACCACCGCCGGCCAATACGGATGATACAGACGCGCCGTCAGCAGCTGGCGGGACACCCAGCGACAAAACCCAGGCATGTCACACGTCTCCCGATTGATCATCATCAGCGAGGGGACAAACCGGACGTTCCAGCCTTTCTCGTGGAGCAAGCGGAACAACATCGTGTCCTCGCAAAACGCCTGGCTCCAGCGTTCCAGCAGTCTGACTTCCCGGATCACCGCCATGCGGATGGCGAGCGTCCCGCCCCAGGCGATGCGGTACCAGTACATTTGCACGACGGCCGCCGCGTTCCACGCATAACGGGTTAGCGCCGCCCAGTTGGCGTCGTCGGGCATGTACCAGCGATTCCCTGTGACCGCTCCCACTCCGTCGTCGGACAGCGCCGTGGCGAGCTCCCGTAACCACGTACGATGCGGGATCGTGTCGGCATCCAGCTGCGCTAGAAACTCTACGGAGTCTTCGCAGGCAGCGGCAGCTTGCACCAGGCTGCTGCATTTCAAACTGCTGCGTCCTCCTGGCGCACGCAGCGGGACGACCTCCACCCGCTCGTGACCGCGGCGCTCGAGCACCTCCTCGACCACGCGCAGCGCCGGATCATCCGGGTGGTCCACGACAATCCGCACCAGGAACGAGGGGTAGTCCTGGTCGAGGATCGCATCGAGACAACGGACCAGGAACGGGTCGGAGCCGCGCAGACACAACACGACCACGCACCGAGGACATCGCTCGTCCGGCAGTAACTCGCGGCGGAACCGCCCGAGCTTCCAGCCAAACCCACATCCCAGCACGACCTGGATCAGTGCCGAACCCAACAGAATGGCCAACAAGGCAGCCGTCAGGGGAAATAGGTCAATCATCGGACTTTCAGCACAGCCGGTTGTACCCGTTCAGTGCCGCCACGCGATAAGCCTCGGCCATCGTGGGATAGTTGAACGTGGTGTTGATAAAGTAGAGCAAAGTATTGGCCGGAGCGGCCTGGGTGAAGATCGCCTGTCCGATATGGATGATCTCCGAGGCGTTGGCGCCGAAGCAATGAATCCCCAGTACTTCCAGCGACTCGCGATGGAACAGCAATTTCAGCATGCCAACCGTCTGCCCCGTAATCTGAGCTCGAGCCAGGCTCTTGAACTGTGCCTTGCCAACCTCATAAGGCACGCGCTGCTCCGTCAGCTCGCGCTCCGTTTTACCGAGTGAACTGATTTCCGGACTCGTATAAATCCCCGTCGGAATGTCGCGGGCCATCTGGTCACAGCGGCCACTGAGCACGTGCGACGCGGCAGCTCGTCCCTGCACGTAAGCCGCACTGGCCAGCGCCGGAAACCCGATCACGTCTCCTACCGCATAGATGTGAGGCACCGCCGTCTGGAAGCTCTCGTTCACCACGAGGTTGCCGCGCGAATCGGGCGTGATCCCAAGACTCTCCAGTCCCAGATCGTCCGAATTGCCGGTGCGCCCGTTTGCCCAGAGCAGCGCGTCCGACTTGATCTGCTTGCCGGACCGCAAGTGCAGTACCAAGGCATCATCGCGCAGTTCGACCCGGTCATACTCTTCCTGGTGCCGGATTACCACGCCGCGATCGCGCAAGTGGTAGCTGAGCGCATCGGTAATCTCGTCGTCCAGGAACTCTAGCAGCCGCGCCCGCGTATTGACCAGATTGACCTTGCAATCCAGATTGCGAAACATCGAGGCATACTCGCAGCCAACGACCCCTGCGCCGTAGATCGTGATCGAATGCGGCGTCTGCTGCAGTTCCAGGATCGAGTCGCTATCGAAAACCCGCGCATGCTGGAAGTCGATTCCCGGTGGATGGTAGGGCCGAGCGCCGGTGGCGATGACGAAGGACGCCGCGCGCAGCTGGTGGCGGGCCCCATCGGCGTTCGTGACTTGAACGGTGTGGGGATCGAGAAACCGGGCATGTCCCTGGATGACCGGCACCTGGTTTCGATCGTAAAACGATCGGCGCATGTCGACCTGCTGGTCGATCACCGCCGCGGCGCTGCGCCGCAGTTGCGGCAGCGAAAAGTTCCAGGTAACTCCCTGCTCGCGGAGCAGTGGATTGTGCTGGCAGTCCATCATCCGCGAGATGGCAGCTCGCAAGGCCTTGCTGGGAATGGTGGCCTTATGCGTGCACGCGCCACCGATCCGTAGCTCCCGTTCGACCACGACCACGCGCAGGTGGTTCTTCGCGGCCTGCATGGCGGCGCCTTCTCCGCCGGGGCCGGAGCCGATCACGACCATGTCGAACGTCTGATTGTCTACGCTCTCGCGCACTCGCTCACCTTTCTCCCCCTCCGCACAACGGCTTCATCAGCAGCCCCGACCCCGCCAGAGTCCGGCCACTCGCCGCGTTGCCAGGCACTCACCCGGCACGTGCCCCGCGTCACACTCCCCGCGGAACGGCCCAATGCCCGTCGCGATACTGGCGGCGGACCAGCGCATTGGCCGCCTCGTCGTCGAGGATCTGCTCGCGCTGCGGATCGAATCGGAGCACGCGTCCCAGGCGCGCCGCGATGTTCGACAAGTGAACCACGCCCGCAGACAACATGCCGGCGCGGATGTCCGCGTTCAACTGTTTCTGTGAGCCGCGGATGCAGTCGAGAAAGTTCGTGTGGTGCCCCGGCAAGTCGACAGGGCCCGACCGTTCGGCAATCAGCGCATTACGGGGACCATACAGTTTCCATCCCGACGTATGGCCCAACAGTAACAGGCCGTTCGTTCCATAGAAGGCGGCACCGTTCTCGTAACCTTCCTGGGTGTACGGCGACCAGATGCGCTGTTCAAAAATCAGCTGCTTCCGGCGCCCGCCCCCGGTCACCTCCGAGTACTCGCAGACGGCGTACTGGGTGTCGGGAAACTGCTGATCGTCGTCGAAGAAGTATTTGCTCCCCGCGCAGGTAACGGTGACCGGGTGTCCGGTCACGCCGAGCCCCCAGCAGGCCACATCGATATCGTGGACTCCGTCATTGCCCATGTCGCCACAGCCGAAGTCGTACCACCAGCGCCAGACAGCGGGGAGCAGGTTAGGACGATAGGGAACCATCGGCGCCGGCCCCACCCACTGGTCGAAATCGAGGTAGGCCGGAGGTGTCGCCGGCTGCGATTTGCCAATGGAGCCACGACGCTGGCTGTTCCAAGCCTTGGCGACGATCACCTCGCCGATCTCGCCTTTCTGCAACCGCTCGATTCCCTCGCGAACGACATCCGTGCTGCGGCTCTGCGTGCCTACCTGCAGCAACTTGCCCGATCGAGTGACGGCATCGGCCATCAGCCGACCTTCCCGGATGTTATGGCAGCAGGGTTTTTCGACGTACACATGCTTGCCCGCGTCCAGTGCGAGGATAGCGGCCGGGGCGTGCCAGTGATCCGGCGTGGCGATAAAGACTGCGTCCACCGACTTGTCGTCAAGTACTTTGCGGAGATCCGAAACCTGCCGCGGCCGCTTGCCCGACGCCGATTCCACGGCCTTGGCCGCCGTGGCCAGCCGCTGGCTGTCCACGTCGCACAGGCATGCCACCGTGACATCGGCCCGGGCAGCGAGTGCGCGGACGTGGCCGCTTCCCATTCCTCCCGTGCCGATCACGGCGACGACGATCCGGCTGGCCTCATTGCGTGCCGCCGATTGCGTCTGAGCGACAGCCTTTCGCACCCTGGCATGCTGCGCCAGCCAGGTCGCTGTGGCGGTTCCGCTTCCCACGACAAACGTTCGCCGTCCCATCGTCGCCATTTGTGTTCTCCGCAAGGAAAAACGCGCATCGGGTCCGTCTGGAAAGTGTCTATCGTAGCCGACGCACAACCGGACGTGGCAGGCGGTAGGCTTAGGGCTTAGGGCTTAGGGCTTAGGGCT
>JBFWYF010000521.1:0-5675 GCA_050186685.1 Pirellulaceae bacterium | reverse complement strand
GGGCATGCGGATCCGCAGAGCCTGTTACGATTCTGTCGCCCTGGGGACTAATGGCCAGACAATAGGCGAGCCGATCGTGGCAGAGCGGCTGTGCGGGCACGGCCGTCTCATTCCGGCTCCATAAGCGAATTCCTCCATCCGCGCTGCCGGTCGCAATCCGCTGCTGGTCGAGACTCCAGGCTACGGCATGGATCGCGCTGTGCAACTGCACGGGCGCCGCGGCCGGACGGGCATCCGCGGTGTGCCATTGGCGCACTTTGCCGTAGGCTCCCGCTGTCCACAGGAATTGGCCATCCACGCTGTATCCGGCGGCGCGAATGGGACCCTGGTGCGGCAAGGCCGGACCGAGCGCCACTCCGCTTTCCGCATCCCACAGCCAGGCACCCCCTTCCTCACTCCCCGCCACGAGGACCCGGCCGTCCGGGCGAAATGCCAGCGCCCAGACTTCCCCCGGATGTCGCAGGGGCGTTCCCACCGCCTGACCCGTTGCCGCATCCCAGATCTGGGCCAGGCGATTGGCGCCGGCAGCGGCGACCCTCCGGCCATCCGCACTGCACGCTACCGCATACACGGCTCGGGAGCTGGCCAGCTCTCGCACCAGTTGACCATCGGGCACCCGCCAGATGCGCACGGCACCGTCCCGGCTGCCGGTGACGAGCGTTGCCCCCTCGTTGCCAAAGGCCAGCGACAATACGGCATCCGAGTGCCGCAGTGGCTCGCCTGCCGGTTCCCCTGTCGCCGCGTTCCAGAGGTGAACCAGTCCGTCGCTGCCGCCTGTAGCGGCGAGATGACCTCCGGGACTGTAAGCCACCGCATGGATGTCCGCGCGGTGAGACCAGGGGTTATCCAGAGGTGCGCCGGACACGGCGTCCCATTGCTGCGGCGGCGAATGCCGGCCGCCTGTCAACAGACGATCTCCGCGGGGATGAAAGGCCACGGCCCGGACCTCTCCCGGTTGCTCCTGGACCGAGTCCAGGTAGTAGGGAAGGCGTGCATAGGCAGCCGCAATATTGACGCGCAGGACATGTTCGTAATCGGCCACGCCCTGGGATGCGACTTCGAGCCCCTGTCCCAGCAGCAGCAGGCCGCATGCGACGTCACCCTGTTCGACTAGTGCCAAACCGCGCTCGAAGCACAGGCTCGCATTCAGCCGCTCGGCCTGCCGGCGGAACTTCTCGGCGTCGATCAGTGCCGATTGCGTCAGTGCCTGCTGGCGGGCCAGTTCACGCGCGTTGGCCTCGGCGCGAGCTCGCTGCACCCGCGCGTCGGCCAGAGCCGACCGAGTCAACTGCTGCTCGTCGCGCAGTTGCCGTGTGACGGCGTGGTTAATGGCCAGCGCCGAGGCAGCCAGGAGCGCGACGAGTCCGAAAACGCTGGTCGAAGCCAACCCCGGATTGCTCCGGCACCAGCGGATGCAGCGCCGCGACAGGCGCGTCCGCCGAGCGACGATCGGCTGGCCTTCGCGGAAACGGCGCATGTCCTCCGCCAGCTCAAGGGCGGTCGCATAGCGGTGCAGCGGTTCCTTCGCGAGGCACTTCAGGCAGATCGTCTCTAGATCACGCGGAATTCCGGGCTGCAGTCGAGCCGGAGGCATCGGTTCACGCGATCGTACTTGCTCCAGCGTTTCCAGGGTCGTCGCGGCCTGGAACGGCGGGCGTCCCGTCAAGGCTTCGTAGAGTACCGCACCGAGTGCATAGACGTCGGTAACCCGTCCGACCGCCTGGCGTTTGCTCTTGCCCCACGCCTGCTCGGGGGCCATGTACGCGGGCGTTCCTACGATATCGCCCGTCGCCGTCAGCTCGGTTTCGCCCACCGGATGCGCCAGTCCAAAATCGGTGATCCGCGCGGTGTAGGCGCTCAGGTCGGGTGGCGTAGTTTCTGCCAGTTCAGGCACGTCTCGCTGCGGTGCCTGCATACGCGCCAGCAACACGTTGGCCGGCTTGAGATCGCGATGTACGACACCCTGTTCGTGCGCGTAGTGCACGGCGCGGGCGAGCGTCTCGACAAGCGTCGCAGCCTGCCGCGGCGACTGAGGCGCCTTCCGAAGCAACTCGGCGAGCGTGGGTCCGTCGACAAACTCCAGTGCCAGGAACGGCTGCCGGTCGTGCTCCCCAACCTCCAGAATCGGGACGATGTGCGGATGGTGCAGCCGCGCGGTCGTCAGGGCCTCGCGGCGAAACCGCTCGCGGGCCGTCGCGTCCTGCATGCTCAGTCGGGGCAAGAGCTTCAGCGCCACGCGCTGCCCTGACGAGTCGTCGATCGCCTCGTAGACGACCCCCATCCCGCCTCGCCCCAGCCGGCGCAGTACCCGGTATCGCCCTAACCGCTCGGGAAGCTGCCCGCCGACCGACACCACATCGGCTACTTCCCGTCCGATCGTTTCGATCAAGCTCCGTACAGCTGGAAAGCGTGCCGAATATTCAGGAAACTGCGGCGGGTCTCCCGCCCGCAGGCGATACTCCCAATCCAGCGGCAAGAGCTCCAGGAGCAACGCACCCTGCAGGGAGGCCGTGGCCTCGGTCAAATACGATTCCAGCCGCGGTCGCTCGCCGGCTCGCCAGGCGGCCTCGAACCGATCGCAGATCTGCTCGATCTGTCGCACGTCGCCAGCCGAAGTGGTGACCGGGGCATACCGCTCTCTCACTCCAGGGGTTCCTTGCTCCAGAGGATCCGAATCGCGTCCAGTTTGCGCGCTACCGTGCGGCGGGAACACGCGAGCTTGCTCGCGATTTCGTCGTTGCCGTAACCTTCCATCTTCCAGACCGCGACGCGCCGTAACGACTCGTCGCCGAGCATCTCGAGCAGCCGTCGATACTCGTCGGCCACTTGGGCTGCGAAGTCCGGAGTCGGCTCACTGCCGACGATTTCCAGCCAGGCCGCTCCCCGCGCAGTCTCTGTAGGGTTTATCTCCATCGAGCCCGCCGATGTGCCACCCCCGCGTTTCGCTCGGCATTCATGGGCCAGCTGCCGTAATGCCTTGTGGGCCGTGATGACGACCAGCAGCCGCCACAAGCTGTCGCGGTCGCCCAGTTGCGGGAAGCGGCCATGCTCGAGAGCACGGAAAAAGCTATGGAAGGCGTTCTGGACGACGTCCTCTTCGTCCGCCGCGCGGCGCCGCGAAGTGCGGAGCTTCTTGCGGGCCAGCGCAATCAGCCGCCGGTAATAGCGCTGCCACAACGGCTGCGCAGCCGCCGCGTCGCCCTCCTTCAGTGCCGCGATCCAATGGGAAACGGAGCCAGCGCCGGATCCTGACATGGAAATCGTCCGCCTGTGCAGGGATGATCATGCGTTTACCTGGATTGGCCGCCTTCCAGGGGCACTGTCACGCCCGATCCGTCCCTTTTCTCCGGCCCTCCCAGCCGGATGCACCCGGGTCAGGGGGCGACTTGACCAGTCGCCGCCCACTCCACGCCACGGCACAACAGTTCTTTGAAGCTCGGATTGTCGCGGGCCACCGTATCGTGACCCAGCACGTTCTGCACCACGCGGCCTTGTCCGTACATCTTGGTGAACACGATCGGCTCCGTCTTGCCGCTCCAGTCCGAATCGGCCGTAGCCAGCACGTCGATCGGCACCTCACCGGTCAATTTCGCGTACAACTCGTCGTCGGCCTGGAAATCCTTGAGACCGCTCGTGATAGGATGATCGGCCGCTTGGACATGGACGTCAAACTTGCCCCGGGGACCATGCCCGCCCACCCCATTCACCCAGACTCGCCCAAGCAACTCGCGGTACTCGGCCCAATTCTGAAAAGAACTGCAGGCAAAATGCAGGGCCACAATACCACCGCCCGACAGGACATACTTCAGCAACCCCGCCTTGGCCTCGCCGCTGGGATCCGGCGCCTGCCAGAAACCGTAGTTCAACACGACAACCTGGTACGTGCCGGGCAGATCCGATGCAAACACGTCTACGCTCTCCGACACCTTGACGTCAAACCGCTGCGTGGCCTCCAGCGTAGCGACCGTCTGCGCCGTCGTCTCTTTCCACTTATGCGAACCCGCATCGAAACCCGTCACGATCAAGACCTTGATCTTCTCGGCCGCTGACAATGCAGACAGGTCGGCTTCGGCGAAGCCCCACAACCCAATGATCGCGACAACCAGATACACGCCTCGGTTCGGATTCATGCTTATCTCCTTTTGGTTGGATGGGGGGCAGGAAGAACGCTGCCGTTCCTTCCTCGGCCATCCTTAACGCCGCAACTCTAACGCTGGTGTCCCGAACACGTCAATGCGCTCTCACGGCGGGCCTCGCCACTCGGCCGTGTTCAGTGCGAAATACAGATTCTGGAACGGCGGCGCCTTGCGGCTGGCATACCAGATCCGAAACGTCCCATCGGGCAATCGCATGACGGAATGACTCGACACGTAGTGCGATTCCCACGACCGCGTCGGATCCGGACGCAACACCGGATTGTCAGGATGTTTGTACCACCGAATACCGTCCAGACTGGCCGCGAAGCCGATCCCGGTTGTCTCGCGGTCCTCGTGCAAGTAGCTGGCATACCACATGAGGTACACGGCTCCAACTTTCAGCACCGACGGATAAATCTGGAGGAAATGCTCCCACTCCTGCGAGACCTTCAAAACGGGCTCCGGAGTGACCTGCCATTGTCGCCCGTCGTCGCTCCGGGCGTGGTTCATCAGCCACGGATAACTGCCAGGAACGGTGTACCAGAGGTGGTAGCCGTCGTCCCCCTTGATGACCGTGGGAGCGTAGGCCCGTTCGATCTGGACCTGCGACGGTGAGGACCAGTGCACGCCATCAGCGCTGGTGATTTCGTGGATCGAGTGCGGAGCACCGCCCCCGCCCAGTGTCCCGGCGCTGAACCACATCCGGATGCGCCCTTCTTCGCGCAGGAGACTGCCGTCCACCTGACGCAACACCGTCGGCGTCAAAATGGAACGCCTCGCATCGGCCAGCGCAAATACGGGTTCCGCCGAGTGCCGAGTAAACTCGCGACCGTCCCGGCTGGTGGCGAGCCCCAATCGAAAGACGCGTTCGTCCCGCTGTCGCTGTTTGGCCAGGTCATGCGCGAAACCCCGTGACCCGCAATACCAGAGGTGAAACTCGCCCGCTTCCTGGGCCACGGTCGGTGCGAAGATATGCGTATCGTCGAACTGCCCTGCAGGTCCCAGCGACAGAATGGGACCTGCCACATCCCTCTGCCATTGCTGCGGACCGAGCCAGCGGACGAGCTCCGGCGGAACCTCTTCGGCCGTCGCAAGGGAGTGCCCCAGCAGCAGCGCTGCCAGGATCCCCTGGACGGCGAACTTCGTGCTGCGACGTGCCCGAACGGTCCTGGTTGCCGCGGCCGTTGTCCACATGCGGGTAATGGGAAGGTGAGCGGACATCGATCGACTTAACCTCCGTAGCCACGCTCGCCTGAGCGTGGGATCACGCACGAGGTGCTATCCCGCTCGGCCCCCTCTTCTGGCGAAAGGGTGCTATCGGGAGAAACCATTCGCGCTGCGGATTGTCGCGTATTCGAACCCGTGCGGGCAAGTCAGCTCGTCGATTGGCGAGGGAAATTCCACCCCTCCGGTTGCCGCTCCGAGAAAACGGCATCCCGCCGATAAGCAAGCTTGCCGACGGCCGGAGCGGAAGGTAAAGTCAGCCACGCACTGGAGTTTGGGTCCGAAGTCTACGATTGGACCGCTCGTCTTGAGCGA
>JBFWYF010000520.1:0-5707 GCA_050186685.1 Pirellulaceae bacterium | reverse complement strand
ACCCCATCATCGACGAGATACCGACGAAGGTAACGCCCAACAGCCAGAGCGTCTGGGCATTGAAGCTGCCCGGAGCAGCCTCAATCACCGACGACAACGGCGGGTAGGACGTCCAACCCCCTCCGGCGCCGTAAGGAGGCCAGAAGAAACTCAACCCGATGCAGATAAAGGCCGGCCACATGAACCAGTAGCTGAGCATGTTCAGCGTCGGGAACGCCATGTCGTCGGCGCCGATCATCAGCGGAATCAAGTAGTTGCCGAAGGCACCCGCCAGAATCGGGATGATGACGAAGAAGATCATCACCGTGGCGTGCATCGTGAACAGCGTCGTATAGAACTCAGGGGAGATCTGACCACCTTCCCCCGAAAACAGCATCCGACCAATAATTGGCATTTCCTGCCAGGGCCAAGCCAGTTGCCAGCGAATGCCGAGCGCGAGCAAGCCGCCGACCAGAAACCACAGCAGCGTGGAAAACAGGAACTGAAGACCGATGATCTTGTGGTCTTTGGAAAAGACGTAGGTCGAAATAAAAGCGGATACACCTCCGCCCGCGTGGCCATGCCCGGCATCGTGAGCATGACCCTGCCCCGCCGTAATGCTACTCATCATCGCCTCCCACCGGCTTGAACTCGGACTTCTCTTGTTCGGCATATTGGCGTTCGAGCCAGCGGTCAAATCGCTCGCGCGGCTCGATCGTCATTCGACCCCGCATCTTGTAATGTCCCCATCCGCACAGTTCGGCGCACACAATGTCGTACACGCCACTCGTGTTGGCCCGAAACCAGACAAACTGTTTCATGCCCGGCACCACATCCTGTTTGATTCGCATGTGGGGCAGGAAAAAGCTGTGCAGGACATCTTGACTCTTGATCTGGACGACGACCTCCTCATTCACGGGCAAGTGCAGGTCATTTACCCCATGGACGTCGTCCGGGGTTCCGATCACTCCATCGGATCCCGCGTAGCGGATGCGCCACTCAAACTGCCGACCCGTCACTTCCACCAGCGGCGGCTTCATCTGGTCGTCCGCCGTGCCCAGCTTGCCGTCCAAACCCGGCAATGACGGACGTCGCAGCTTCGCATCCGCCCAGGCGTTCATCTGATAGATCGCGATAAACAACAACGTAGCCGCGGGCAGAATTGACCAGACGATCTCGAGCGTGTGGCTGCCGTGCGTGAACTTGACGGGCTGCGGGTTCTTGTCGGCATCGTATTTCCACATGAACCAGAACAGCGCCACGGATGTGCCTATGAAAATAATACCCGTCAGATAGAGGATGAACATGAACAACGTGTCGATCATGTGTCCGTGGTCGTTGATGTTTGCCGGCAGCCAGTGCCCTTTGGGAAAGGCGAAAGCGCCGCCGTTCATCGGCCACACATCGAAGATCGCGCACACGAAGGCCAGCACGCCGAGAATCGGCACTAACAGGAAGAGCAGTGACCAAAAACGTCCCACAACAATTCTCCACAGCTTGATATCGCTGACGCTCGCATTCTGCCGAGCGGTCCGGTTGTCGTCGCTAACGCGTGCTGCGTCCCACGTTCTTTCTGGAAACCTATTGTCTCGCGTCCCGCGAGGGGACAGGGAACGCCTCGCGGTCGCGCTGCAAGTCTCCAACTCGAAACTACAGTCGCTCGCGCGGAAGACTGGCTTCTGGCATGGCGGGTTTGCTGATCGATTCGTAAGGCAGACTGCGCACGTACTCGATCAGACACCACAGGTCGTCGCTCGTCAGGCCTTTTTCGGTCGGCTGCATCGTCGCGGCCGGCATGGGCGTCCCTTCAATACCGTTGCGGATCCGCCAATACAAATCGACCGGCCTCCTTCCGCCGCGGTAAGCTCCCTGCCGCAGGTTCCTGGGCCGGATATTCCGCGGTGCCATGGCACCCGCGTCCAGGAACGCCGCCAAGGCGTCCGGATTCGCTGGCTCCAATTCCTTCGTCCATACGTCGTAATCGTTAGTCTGGCCATCTCCCAGCGCCGACTCGCCGTGACACTTCACACAGTTGGCGACGGTGCCGTAAAACAACTCTTTACCCTTGGCGATCGCCTCTTCCAGCGGCAGGTTATGGCCTGGTGGCGGTACCTCGGTCGCCATCGACTCCGCATCCACCCACTTCTGAGCGACCTCGGCGGCGAACGACTTCAACAACTCGATGTCGCTGGCCTTCGCCTGCTCGTCGGCGGCATCCAATCGAACGAGTGGCGTGTCCGTATCGAGCTCGGTCGCGGCATAATTCATCAGCGACCGTTCCAGTTCGCCGCGGATGCTCAAATATCGCACGTAATGGATCAGCGACTCAACTTCGTTCTCCGGCAGCACCTTGAAGGACGGCATCGCCGTGCCGGGAATACCCTCCAGTACGATCCGTCGCAGATCATCGTGCGTGGGGCGTTGGCCGACCGGAGTCGACTTGAACTTGAAGATGCCCATCCGGTAGTCACGCGGATACGGATTCAGGAACGCCGCCGTCGGGCCAGCTCCATCCCCCGTCACACCGTGACAATGCGCGCAGTGCTCACGGTACAGTCCATACGCCCGGCCCGTCTCGTCGCTATGGACCGGCCCGGCGCTCATCTGGAGTTTGTACGGATCCATGATCGTTTTAAGATCCAGATCCCCCAGGCTCGGGACGAGCGGCTCGTCTGGCGTCCCGAACATGCCGGTCAGCGCATCGGCCAATTCCGTCTTGCGCGCCTCCAGATCCTGCTTCGTGTCGCGCTGCTGCTTCAGGAGGTACACCGAATTGAGCTTGAATTGTGCTTCCGTGTCGCAGCCGACGCTGACCGCGACGGCGACGACAAGCATGGTCCAACTCAATCGAGATGCCATTTCCGAAATTCCCATTTGCTCAGTTCCCACACGCGGCCAGGGTGCCTGCCCTGCGCCGACTATCGCTTCCGGTCCTCTGCCGTTACTCAAAAATCGTCGCATCCACCGCGACGTTGACATCCCGCTGTTCATCTTTCGCCAGCGTCACCGTAAACCGGCCGCGATTCCACTTCTGGGCCTCGCCGTTGACCGTCACCTGTTGCAGGAAATTGGCCTTTTCCTGCCAGACTCGGAACTCCAACGGCACACCGGCAGGCAAATTCTTGATCTCGAACGTGCCGTCGGCAGCGGTAACGGCGAAGTACGGACTTTCGCAGACCATCAACCAGGCGCTCATCCAGGGATGAATGCTGCACGACACGGGAAACGGCGCGGGCGATGCCTTGCCCGGCTGATAGAGGGCGCTCGAGTTGGCCGCCACGGTAAAATTCCCCGCGGCCGCCCCCCGTTTCGAATCCAGGTTGGTGTTATGTCCCACCGGATCGCTGTTGAGCACCTTCAAGGTCTGCGGGGCCCACATCGACGCCACGTGACTTAAGAAGACACAGTTCTTCTGATCGAATAGCACCTCAGCCGAGCGTGCCTCCGCGTACGACTCATGCAGCCACTTCGGATTGTCCGCGGCAATGGGAGTCGTCAGGAATACCAGCACGTTTTGAAGCTCGCCCTCGGCACCGACGACGACCGTCTCGGCGAGCGGTTGCTTCCCACCGGGACTGCAAACCTCCGTATCCTTATTGACTGTCAGCGGAACGCGGACGGGAGGCGTTCCGTTCACGACGAATTTGCCCTTCAGCGTCCCCCATCCATCCGGCTCCGCCGTTGGTGCCGCCTCTTCCCCACCGCTCTCTTGCGGTGCCTGCTGGAGTAACCGGCGGATCTCCGCGGCATTGCTCGGCGTATACGACAGCGCGGGCACCTTGTCACGCGGGTCGCAGCCGCTCGCACACAGGACCGCAACTGCCGCCGCCACGCACCAACCACGACTACGAAGGATTCGTGAGTATCCCATCCACCACTCCTGACAGGTCCGACAACTGGCCACCGTCTGGAAACCTTGCCTGCCCAACTTATCTCGCTAAGGGCTCAGCCATCCAACTTTGCTCAATCACTCTCGTTGTGCCGTCCTCTGCAAGCTGAGAAGAACAGCAAGCGAGCTGCCCGGCCCGCGATGCTTTCGAGACATCGCGGACCGGCCAAAAACACGCCTGCCGGGTTACTTCTTCTGGAAGATCGCCGGCTGCAGCTTGATTTCGCCCAGGTCGTTCGCACCGGATTTGATGGTCAGCTTCACGCGACCACGTTCCCATTTGGCCGGCTTGCCGCCCTGATTCGCCTCGGTCACATAACCGGCCGCTTCCTGCCACACCTGGAACGTCCAGCTGCCGGCGGGCAAGTTCTTGATGGTAACGTTGCCGTTCTCGTCACTGACGCCAACGTACGGATGCTCCTTGATCACCAGATGCCCCTTCATCCATGGATGGATGTTGCAGGCCACCGGCGACGGCAGCGACTCTTCCTGGTTGAAGACCATCTTCAATTCGCCATTCGCTGGAATCAGCACGTTCTGCGGCGGATTCCGCAGCGTGGTCACGTTGGTGTTATGCCCGACGGAATCCTTATTCCCGACCAGCAAGGTTTGCTTCGTGCGCACCGCAACGATGTGCGGAGCGAAACGGCACTTGTCGTTGTCGAGCACCACCGGTTTGCTCGCGGCTTCCTTGTACGAGTCGTGGACGGCGGGCGCCTTCTCGCCGCGGGCCAGGTAGAGGTAGACCACAACGTTGGCAATCCCCTTGTTCGTCGGGTTCACCACCAACGACTCATCCACCAGGTTGTGCTTCCCGCATACCTCCTGGTCCTTGGTGATCTGCAGCGCTGCGGGCGCAGGCGCCGCCCCATCGAGCACGAACTTGGCCGTGAGATCTCCCCAGTCGGCCGCCTGTACGGTGCCGCACACCGTCAACAGCAGACTCGCCAAGCCCCTAAACATCGCGATTCGTTTCATGTCATCTGTCTCCTGCCCGACGCGGGCAAAATCCGTTTTTCGCGCCGAATCTATAAAAGCCGCCGCCACATTCCCCAGCGGCAGCACAGGTTGACCTGGCGAAAAACATCGGCCGACTCCTCGCCAAGCGACGCGCGCCCTCAGCGCGCCGAATCCCTAGGATGCCCTTCCTCCTGTAGCGGAACTCGCAAGAGTTCCGACTCCGTGTACTGATCCCCGGAAGTCTGGCGACTTCCGCTATAAATGCTGTCTTGGAAGTCTGGTGGCTTCCGCTACGTCGATTCCGCGCCCTCTTTGGGAGGCGTCGCCTGGGGCGCCGCAGGCGCGGAACCCGGAGTTGGCGTCGCGCTCGCCCCACTCGTGGAAGCGGCCTCGGTCGCCGGCCCCGCAGGCTGCTCCCCAGCCGGAGGCGCTGCACCACCATACTGCTTTACGATGTCCACGACCGAACTGCGTTGCCGAGTAAACTCGTCGTAGTTCATCAGCAAATCGACCAACCCGTCCACCTGTTCGACGCTCGTGCCATGGAACAGATCCTGGCTGATGCCACCCAGGTGTGGCGCGGCCGGGTCGTATGGAATATTAACCGGCATGCTCGTATACGGTAGGAAGGACTTCGGATTGGCGATCCATTTTCGAACATATTCAGGACGCAATCGGCGGTAAACAGCCGCCAGGTTCGGCGCCTTCGCCCGTTCGGAACCTGCCGGCTCGAAATCGGCGACGATGTGGCATTTCACGCAGTAGTTCGTATTCACGACCACTCGCATGGCGTCACTCAGCCTCGTCCGGGCCTCGCCGTTGATCTGAGCTCCGCCGAGTGCCGACTTGTATTCGCTTTCCTTTGCCGCCAAGTGACCC
>JBFWYF010000519.1:0-5707 GCA_050186685.1 Pirellulaceae bacterium | reverse complement strand
AGCTGCGCGACGCTGATGGAAGGAAACAACAACAATCGGCCGGCGAGCTCCTCGGGTGTCAAGTCGGCTCGATGCCACTTCGGTGTGGATTGCGTCCCGGCGATCAAGGCCGGAAGCCAGATGGCGGTCCAGCACGCCAATAGGCTCGCCGCGTCCTCTCCCGTGTGATAGAGGGGAAAATCCTCGAGGCTGTGACAGGGAAGAATGACGCCAAGTTCCCGGTAATTCATGTCAGGAGCGTAATTGTCGGCATAATCAGCCGAAAGGGGGCAGGATAGGCCGGCTACTGGCGAAAACCAGCAGCTACGGCGCCTCCGGACGTTGTGAATAATCTGGTGCCGCAATTATAATGCGTGCTTGAATTGTCGTTTGGGTTTGCCGTATTTCCCTAAGGAGCGTGCACGTGGCGTCTGGTACTTTCCTGTTTACAAGCGAATCCGTCAGCATGGGACATCCGGACAAGCTCGCCGACCAGATTTCGGATGGCGTGCTCGATGCGTTGCTGGCCCAGGATCCGTACAGCCGCGTGGCCTGCGAGACGCTCGTTACCACCGACTTCTGCATGATGGCCGGGGAAATCACCACGAAAGCCCAGGTCGATTACGAGAAGATTGCCCGCCAGGTCATCCGGGACGTGGGATATGTCGATCCGTCGGCGGGTTTCAGTGCCGATACCTGCGAGGTCGCAGTCCGATTGCATAGCCAGAGCCCCGATATTGCCCGCGGTGTCGACGAGAACGCTCAGCAGGGCAAAGATGTGGGGGCCGGCGACCAGGGCCTGATGTTCGGATTCGCCTGCAATGACACCCCGGAACTGATGCCTTTGCCGATCGCGCTGTCGCATCGCATTTTGAACCGCCTGACCCGCGCCCGCCAGAACAACGACGTACCTTGGCTGCGACCGGACAGCAAGAGCCAGGTTACGGTGGAATTTGACGGGAATCGACCGGTCCGCATCGACACAGTGGTCGTCTCGACGCAACACACTCCCGAGGTGTCGAGCGCCCGCGGCCAGGATATCATCCGCGACTTTATCATCAAGAACATCATCGTGCCGGAACTACCAGCGGAGTTGGTCCGAGGCGATATCAAGTACTTCATCAATCCGACGGGCCAGTTCGAGGTCGGTGGCCCGCACGGTGACTGCGGATTGACGGGACGCAAGATCATCGTAGACACTTACGGTGGTTGGGGTCGCCACGGAGGCGGTGCCTTCAGCGGCAAGGATCCTACCAAGGTGGACCGCAGTGCGGCCTATATGGCTCGGCACGTGGCGAAGAACATCGTGGCCGCAGGCCTGGCCGACAGCTGCGAAGTCCAGCTTGCGTATGCCATCGGCGTGTCGCAACCCGTCAGCGTGCACGTGGATACCCAGGGCACCGGGCGAGTGGATGATGGCCGGATCTGCGAGCTGATTCGGGACCATTTCCCGCTGTCGCCCAGCGGGATCATCAGCTACCTGAACCTGCGGCGCCCCATTTACCGCAAGACCGCCGCCGGCGGGCACTTCGGCCGAGACGATGCCGACTTCACGTGGGAAAGCACCACGAAAGCCGCGCAGCTGGCCGAGGCTGCCGGCGTCGAAGTGGCCGCCCGCTAGATTTCCATACGCGACAACTCGCCACGGCGGACTGTGAGCTATATTTGAGATGGGTCTACTCCCACTCGTCTTTAGCTCACAGGTCCGCGGATGATTCGTGGCACTGGGCCATCCAGTCTCGATCTCGCAGTCCAGTACTCGGTCGGCCGCGCGTTTGACCAGCTGACGCGGGTCAGCACGCGGCTCGCGACAGGCTTACGCATAGGTCGGGGCAGCGACGGTCCCGCTGCCTTGATCGCCGCGGATCATTTGGCACGCGACTTCGCCGCCTGGCAGGCGGGAGCGGAAGCCCTCGAACGAACACGCAGTGTCGTGCACGTTGCTGATACGGCCCTGGCTCATGCCGGTAGCCTGCTGCTCGATGTGCAGGGCAATCTGGTAGCAGCCGCCGATGGGTCGCTGAACGCAGAACAGCTGCAAGCTGTGCAATACGAAATCGACGGCGCCTTGGATGCACTCGGCCGGCTGGGAGACACTACCTGGGCTGGTAAAAAGCTGTTCGGCGAGTCCTTGAGCTTTCTTGCGGGCGCCGAACCGTATGCGACGGAAACGCTCGAACTTCCGGCGTTGGACGATTCTCTGGGAGGTCCCAGTGGCCGCTTGGCGGAACTTCGATCGGGGGGTTCCGCCGCGGCATCATCCAACCCGGAGTTGGCGGCGCAAATTGTCGCCGAGGCGCAGGCCGAAGTCCTGGATGCGCGCGCACAGGTCGGCGCCTTCGAGCGTTACGTGGTGGACAGCATGCAACGTGTGATGCAGGACACATCGGTTCATCTGGCCTCGGCGCGCAGCCAGATTCAGGATGCCGATATGGCGGCAGAAGCAACACAGCTGGTCCGCGAGATGATCCTTGCCGACTCGAGCGTGCTCGTCGCCCGGCTGACCATCCGTGCCCGGGAATCCGTGTTGCCACTCCTGCAGGACATGCTGCCCCGCCGAAGTCGGTCTCAATAGATGTCTATACTCTTGAGGGCGTTGCCCCCCGACAACCGCACGCCGGACAGGCACCGTTGAGCCGCGGCGAGCAATTCTTCCGCCGGAAAATTCCGGGGAGGCATGGTCAGCGTGGCGATTCCGGCGCTGACCGAAACGCCCGCCTGCAAGCGTGTCGGGACGGGAAACTTCCAGACGCGAACGCCATCCACGATGCGCCAACCGTACTCGACGGCCTGACGACGTTCGCAATCGTCCAGCAATATGGCGAACCGGAAGTCCCCGGTCTGGAATAAAGTGCCTTCTTCGGGAATGCTGTCTCGGATGGTCACTCCCAGCTTCTTCACGACCTGAGGCATGCGGTCGACACCGCAGTAGAACGAGATTCGCTCGACTTCATCAAGCTCCACAAGCAACAGACTGAGTGACGAGCGACACTGGCGACAACGTGTGACGGCAATCACCAGGCGGCCGATCAAACCCTCCGGGGACATCCAGGGAAACGTTGTCGACAACTCGGCCTGCCGTTCGGCGGCGTCGGCTGGATGTGTCCACGTGGGAGGGACCGACGCGGCTGTTTCAGGCAGAACCGGGACCCCGCTTTGCGCGCTCGCGAACGGCGCCGACGGGCCCGTGGCCGCAGGGGGCATGACGAATACGGGAGTGGCCGATTCCGGCCCGAGAACCGGCAGCGAGACGGGCTTAAGGATCTCCAGCGGACGGGTTGGGGTGGCCACCGGCATGCCGGGCTCCGTCTCCAGCACTTGGGCCAAACGCTGATAGGCGCGCGCGAGGATCTCGGCATAGCCGATCCCCCCCGGCAATTCGAGTGACAGAACCTCGGCGAGTTGTGGCGCCTGGAACTCCAGGACCTGCATCAGTTGTTCGAGGTGTGGCAGGCCGACCCCTCCGTACTGTTGGCCTACCTGCAGAACACGATTGAGCAGTTCGGTACGCTGGTCGATCAAGAACGTCGCGATCAAGTCCGCCAGGTGCAGTACCTGCGGGAGTGTTCGCCGCGCCGGATCGAGAGCCCTCAGCACCGGAGGCAGGTGCGGCGTGCCCACCGCTTCGACGAAATCAGGCGGCAGCTTCCAGTGTTCGAGCAACTGTGCGGAAAGATACTGATGATCGAATCCCAGGACGTTCCGCTCTTCGACCGAAAGTTCGACCGCTTCCTCCCAGACATTCGCGAGGAACCTTTCGTACGTCTCTCCCAGGTCCTGGATCAGCACGAGCATGCCGATGTTTTGCAGCAACCCGCCCAGGAATGCATCGTCTGGCGCGGCATGAAAAATGGATTCGGCAAGTTCGCGGGCCGCCACCGATTTATACAGCGTATGACGCCAATACCGACCGAGTACTTCGGAACTGGGGCGCGCCGCGAGATTGGGCGGTAGACTGAAGCCGAGGACCAGCATCTTCAGCGCGCGGGTGCCGAGCATGGCGATCGCCTGCTTCAGCTTGCCCACCCGCTCCGTGAGACCAAAAATCGAGCTGTTGACCACCCGCAGGATCTTCGACGCCAAGGCCGGATCGTTCTCGATACATTCCGTCAGTGCTCCCACGTCAACATGGGGATGGGAGGTGAGTTCCAGGACGCGCAGTGCCACGGCGGGCAAGGAATAAAGTCTCCTCGCCCGGGTCACAAAATGTTCGACGGTGTTTCCTTTCGTGGACGTCGTTGTCATCGGTCAAGTCTAGCTCACGACGAGCCGTCCCGGCCTCTTCCGGCTCAGTTCGCTGCAGCCGTAATCCGCCCCGAATTCCGGCACCCTGGGACGCTTCCGCCCCCCTGACCGCGTACCAGGGTCCGGCGGCACCGCGCTGCTTCGGGTGGGACAGCTGGAAAATCCGCTATAGCCCCTGCAAAACTTGTAGGCCGCCGCGCGATTGATTAACTTCGAGTGGTCAACAAGGTACTTGCTCGCTGGAATGAGGGGGTCACGTCGTGGACATCACGATCAAGAAAGTCGGAAAACGCGACGGTCAGGAGCGGTTCGTGCTAGTCAACGCCGCAACGCGCGCTGTCATCACCGTCAAGGACGTGACAGAGGCCGCATTGCGCCGATTCTTCCAGCGACGCAGCGTCAGCGATCAAGAAATCAATCGTTGTCTCGAACGGGCTCGCCAGCGCTACGCGACGACTACCAAAGCGGCACCGGTCAATGAATCGTCCGACACGATGGGCGAAGACGACCTGTTGTTCCAGCTTGGACTCGACGAAGAATCGGAAGTTCACCCCTCCAAGTAGGTCACGCATGCCTAATCCGCTTTCCTGGCAACCTCGGGCGATTCTGATCGGTGTGAGTCTTGCGGCGTTTCTGCCTGCGCCCCACGCCGCCCCTGCCGACGATGTCACGAGCCGTAGCCCATCGCTGGTGTACTTTGGCACCTACACGCGCGGCACCCCCAGCCAGGGGATTTACGTGGCGGAGTTCGATCCCACCCGAGGTACGCTGCAGGCCGAGCGCCTGGCAGCCCAGGCGGACAACCCGTCCTTTCTGGCAATCCACCCCAACGGAAAGTGGCTGTACTGTGTCAACGAAGTGGCCGATTTTGGAGGCGCCGCCTCGAAATCGGGTGCCGTGACTGCCTTCGCGATGGATCCCGTGGGGCAACTCACACAGCTGAATCAGCAATCGACGCGCGGGACGGGGCCCTGTCATGTGACCGTCGATGCGACCGGCAAGTGGTTATTGACGGCGAACTACGGCGGGGGAAGTGTGTGCGTGCATCCCATCGGTCCCGATGGCCAACTCGGGCCACCCACGTCCTTCGTCCAGCACCAGGGGAAAAGCGTTAACCCACGGCGGCAAGACGCCCCTCATGCGCACAGCATCCATCTTGACCCCGCCAATCGGTTCGCGTTTGTCGCCGACCTGGGACTTGATCGCGTGCTGTCCTATCATTTTGATGCCGACCAGGGCAAACTGGCGGCGAACCCCTCCGGACAAGGTGCCGTCGCGCCAGGGTCCGGACCGCGCCATTTTGCGTTTCATCCGAACGGCCAGCTCGCGTTTACAAACAACGAGATCACCTGTGGTGTCACGGCCTTCCGTTACGATGCCGCGCGGGGCGCGCTGTCGGTCGTCGATGTCGCATCGTCTCTGCCCGCCGGTACCGAGCTGAATGGGAACTCGACCGCCGAGTGCCTGGTCCATCCGACAGGTC
>JBFWYF010000518.1:0-5691 GCA_050186685.1 Pirellulaceae bacterium | reverse complement strand
GGTTGCCGCCAGGGAGCAAGAACAGTTGTTGGCGGAGTTTGAAACCGAAATCCGTCGGTTGCAGGACGACGTCAGCCACACCAGGCACAACGCGGAGAAGTTGGCCAAGGACAAGGAGCATTTGGCGTCAATTGAGGCAAACTACGAGGCCGAGTTTCAGCGACTTCCGCCGGAGGAAGCGGCCGTCGCGCCGGCCACGCCTGTCATCTCCCTGAGGATCGCTGATGTCGACCAACTAAGAGCGCACGTTTCCACGCTCGAACCCGCTCTCCGATCGCAACGTCAGGCACATACTCGCCTCGACGATCGTCGTGACAAGTCCGTCGAAGACATAGGTGCCTGGTCGCGACAGGAACGATTCGCGAAATTGCCCAATTCCATCGCGAGCCGATTTGCTGCGATGCGCAGCTCCGTGCTGGAGGGCAAGGCCGACCTCTTCAGCAAGGAGCTGGATGATCGCATCACCGAGATCGAGCGGAATCTCAAGGAGGCTAATCAGCACCACGAGCGAGTCGTGAACATCGTCCTGTCGGCCGTCGACGAGGCGCTCAACCTGCTGAATCGCGTTTCGCGAATGTCCAAGGTGCCCGATTCGCTGCCACAAGCCGGCAAGCAGTTTCTGGTGATCGAGACGAATGCCTCGGAGAACCCTGCCGAGCGGCGCGTCAAGGTCGGCGATCTGATCGACGAATTGCTGGAGACCGGCACTGTGGGAGACGGGCTGAGTCTGCTGCAGAAGGCCGTGCGGCGGGTCGCGGTGCGGACCAAGGTGCGGATTCTGCATCCCGATCTGCAGCATGTGACGAAGCGGATGAGTATCGCGGCGATGCGGCAGCTCAGCGGTGGAGAACGGCTCACGTGCGCCGTCCTGTTGTTCTGCGCGCTGGTCAGGCTCCGTCAGCGCGAAGGGAGCCGCCGCGGATCGAGCGTTCTGATTCTGGACAATCCCATTGGCACGGCGTCGCGCGTGTCGTTTCTTGACTTGCAACGGGAAGTGGCCCGATCGATGAACGTCCAGTTGATCTATGCCACTGGCGTGAAGGATCTGAATGCGATCGGCGCGCTGGAGAATGTGATTCGCCTGCGAAACAGTCGCGTCGATCGCCGTTCGGGGCGACGGGTCGTGGAGGTGGACGAACCGGAATCGCCGAGCGGCGAAGTCCGCGCGGCTCGCGTCGTCTTCGATTCCCCTCCGAGCTCTCCGGTCAGTGCAAGGCGTAGTCCGCCGGAAGCGACCGCTCAATCTGAATCTGAGGCAAGTGACGATGCAGCCGAGCGTTGACGAAGAAACTCGGGCCTTCCTTTTGGATGAGGATCGGCTCACGAACTTTCTCAGCCGGATTGCAGCACGGAAGGGGCGAACGGTTTCCCTTCCCGAACTCTGGTCCGTCCTCGACAACGTCTATCGGGATCTGCCGGCGGGACCGGAACGGCGACTTTGGCTCAGGGTGGTTCTCGACGAACTCGATGTGAACGGCGACATTGCCATTCCGTCGGTTCGGGGCAAGCAGTGGGACGACACAAGTACTATCCGCTTGCCGACCAAGATCACCCTCAGGCCTGCCGACCCACGGAATGCCGCACAGGAATGGAGATCCTTCCCCTGGCACCCGCGATTGCAGTGGGTGTTGGAACGCCGCCATATCTGCCGCGATCACGTCGAATTCCTGAAACGAGTCCATCAATGTCTGGGCGATGGCACGTTTGCGACCCCTGAACCGCTGAAGTACCGATCACTGCAATTGACCGGCGACGAGAAACTGCTGGGCAGGCTATCGATATCCAGGTTGTTTGGTCCCGGAAGGCTTTCCTGGGAGTTGCTGGGCTGTCAGCCCGAAGTGCTGCCGATTGCCATCGAGCGAATCTCGAGTGGACCGGTGCTGCTGCTGTTTGAGAACGCCGCACCGTTCATGGTGGCGCGGCAGATTCTGAGAGCCAGCGAAACACCCGCGACGGGCGTCCGGCTCGGCTGCATCGGTTACGGCGCAGGGAAGCAGATGGTGAAGTCTATCGGATACCTGTCAATGCTCGATCCCCAGGTCGAGACCGTGTTCTATGTCGGCGATCTGGATGCCGAAGGAATTCAGCTGGCAGCCGACCTCAGGACGTTGAGTCGGGAGATACCGATTCAGCCGGCGACGATGTTTCACGAGGCGATGTGCCGCTCTGCCGAAGATCTGGGCGCAGAGTGGGGTTGGCCGATGAAGGAAACGCAGGCACGCCAAGTTCCTGACTCTGCACTGGCGGCAATCGCAGTCCCGTTTCGCGAGCGGTGCCGCAAAATGATCGAACTGGGGCATCGTATCCCTGAGGAAGTCATCCCGCAACGTGTCATGCACCGCCTGCTATCCGACATGTACTAAAGAGGTAACCGTCGGATAAGCAAACGACGCCTCTCGCATGGTCGGTGCCAGCATCCGTCGCTGCCTCCCCCAATCCACCTCCGCCACTACCGCCCGCAACTCACGCTCCGTCACCGGGTCTTTTCCCTGCTCCACCCGCGGTAGAAACAGCAGCGCCTCCTGAATGTCCGGCGCGAGGTTCAGCAGGTTCATGATCTGCGTCATCCGCGGCTGCGTGACGTGAGCCAACCGCGCGAGCTCCGACTGGTCCGCCACGACGCCGTCCCGGATCATCCGATCAAAGCGGATGGCCAGTGCTATCAGCCGCGAAACTCGCGGAATCCGCCCAGGCTCGACCGCTTCCGTCGCCGGCGGTGAATCCGTGATGCGCCGCCGTCCCTGACTGCCTCGCTGGAACTGAATCTTCTGCTTCACGGTGATCATGCCGCTTCTCCCGGCTGGCCGTCGGCCAGCGTCTTAATGGCCGACGGGTGAAACGTGACGGCGATGCTGCTGTCGGCGGCGTCGAACTCGACCCGGTTGATCAGCAGCGAGAGAACCCGAACCTGCTCCCGCGGGCTGAGGGCGTTCCAGACGTCGCATGGACTGTGTGCCGTCATTGGCTACTTCTCCCTGGTAACTTCCGATCCAATGTCATTCCCTTCTGAGACGGCGGACCGCCTCCCGTGGATGGGCCGCGATTCCCCCGGCTCGAACACCGCCCATTCCGTGCCGCGTGCGTCTTTGACGAATCCAATGCACCGCACATCTCGCTCAAGTCCGTCGATGCCCATGAAGCATCTCCTCATCTTTCTCTGATCTCCGCCGCAAACCGCATCAGCCCTCCCCCGTCTGGCACCGGCAACAGACGTGGCAGCAGCGGCAATCGGGACAGGATTCCGGTGCCATCGCCGACCCGCATTCCAGACACTGCTCGCGGACACCGTCCATTCCGCTTGTTTCGGTCGTCTGCAAATCGGTCTCCCTGTTCAGCCACAGAAAATGGGAACGCTGAGCACTTTGCCGTACTCGCGGTCGATCACCAGAAACGTCTGCGTCGGCTGCTGGAACTCGGCCCCGATCTCCAGCGCGTAGGCGTCGTAGCCGATCAGACAGCCGCAGAGGACGTGGTCCCAGCCGTCGAGGAATTGGTGGAAATGCCCCAGGACGTCCAGGTCCGCCCGGCGGCGCTTGTTCCACTGAGCGATCTTCTTTCGCAGCGGGATCGTCACCCCACCGACGCCCCCGCCGTAGCGGACGGCGTCCCCGTGGTGAAAGCGCACGTCGCGCTGCTGGATCGTCAGCCAGTTGTGATAGCCCTGCTCGATCTTGAACTGCACCTTCGGTGTGCGGCCGAAGTAGCGGGCGAGATTGTTGAACGCCAACCATTCCCAGGAGTGCCGATAGCCGGTGGAGATGCGGCGTTTCTTCGTGGACCGCCCGTGATTGCCGTAGTTCGTGACGACGGTGATGCCGTCCACCTTCGCTTCGCGGCGCAGCGTCGCGATGCCCGTGGCGACGTGATCTTGCACGTACATCACGGCTTCCGCCGGTCCGAGGAAGTTCGATTCTTCGAGTTCCTCGTGAATCGTCCCGTTGGCGGTTCCACGCGACGAACCCGCTGTTCCTCGAGCTGGTCGCGGAACTCATCGAAGGAAGGACGATAGGCCGCGACTTCCGTGTAAGTGAGTGTGAGGTTGACGTCGGTGCAAAGCAGCGCGTGCAGTCCTTCGAGCAAGAGTCGAGAACTCCCGACGGTAATATCGAAGACCACGCGTGTGTCCTCCGATTCCAGATCGATCTGTGCTCCACGCATCGCATCGAGCAGCCGATCGCCCACGGAGGTGTTCAGGCAGTGATCGTCGTGCTCGATGAGATCGACGTCGGTTCCTGCCGCGACAGACCGGAGCCGCGAAACCACCTCGTCCGTGTATTGGCTATTGGGGCCTTCCATTTCGCGGTTAGCGTAGCAGATGCAAAGTCCGCGATCGGCTCGCCAGCCGCGGGACAACATCGCTTCGGCCGCTGCGTAGCACCTCGGCTCGAACCCGGCGATCCCAACGACACAGGTTACATTGCGAGCCGGTGCGGTGCGGTCGAGGCGCTGCGCCAGCGGGAGTTCGTCGATCAACTCCCCGAACGGCTTTTCGTATGCGCACGATTTCACGACGCCCCTCCCTCCTGGTCCGGGAACAGGTTCTTCTGGCCCTGCTGATTCACGGACAGATCACCGCGTCGGCGGAGAGCCGCCTCGACGTTCGTTCGCACGTAGTGGTCTGCGCGGCTCGACGGATCGTTGCAAAAGGCGTCCCACTGCTGCCTCGATAGCGTCCAGCACTCGCTGTTGACCAATCCGATTCGGAACGCCAGGCAGAAGATGCGGCGGAGAATCACCCGGCTGGACAGCGTGTTCCGCCTGGAGCGGCTCTCGTCCGCGTCAATGAAGATGCAGTACCGTTGGAGCAGTTTCCAAAGTTCGAGGGCCGGTCCGCGACCGCCCTCCGGGACATCGACGACGTCTTCGATGCCATCGACGGAGTTGCGGAACGCCTCGTCCAGTTCGATGCGCAGCAATTGGTACGGTTCCTCGCGCCCCTCTCCGTGCGAAACCCGTGGGTACTCGTCCAGGAGCCGTCTTGCCATCGTCCCGAATGCATTGACGATCTCGAACATCCGCTCTCCGTATCCCGGAATTCCCTTGATCTTGCTGATGTATTGCCGGGCGTACCCCTCGATCACGGCATTCTGATGGTCGGGTTGGATGAGCGAGTCCGTGTCGCGTTTCACACCGCACTCGTCGTACATGCGATTGAGCAACTCCAGAATGTTGCTCACGTCGCCAGTACAGAGGTCGCAAATCGTGTCCCAGCCGTGGTAGTGTGCGACGACTCCTTCTTCTCGGACTTGACGGTCGACCTCCTGATCGACGAGCAGGGGCGGCCTCTGCCCCAATGCCTGCTTTCGTGATTTACGCCACTCGGCTTCACGCTTCAGGGTGCGCGCAAGTGTTCCTTCGTTGTAGTGAGAGTTGCCGATGACCGTTTCGACGCACCCCTCATACTGGCAGAGTCCCAGACGAGTATTGACGATCTCACCCAGAAACGCCTTCTGCTCCTTCGACGGGAGCCGCAAACAATACAGAGTTCCCAGGTTCCACTCCCGATAGTCGCGTTCCTGGCTGAGAAAGTTGCCGAACGTCTCATCCAGCGGAACCCCGAACACTTCGGATGAGATCTTGCACTTGTACGCGGAATTCGGGACGAAGAGGATGTGGTTGAGCGACTGCTGCACCTCTTTCGGCACTTTTCCCTCCGTATAGTCGTCGACGAAGAGGTACAACGTCTTTCCC
>JBFWYF010000517.1:0-5728 GCA_050186685.1 Pirellulaceae bacterium | reverse complement strand
TCAACTTCGCTCGAGCCTGCTCCAACTGCTGCTCCGTCAGCGGCTGCTCGAGCACACCGACAATCTGTCCGGCTTCCACCCAGTCGCCCACCTGGCAATGCCACGCCGCGATCTGCCCGCTGGCCTCGGCCTGAATGGGAACCACCGAGTTGGCGACGATCAAGATTCCCTGACCGCGGCCGTTCTGGGGCAGGCGGCCGAAAACGGACCAAAGGAGGAAGGCGACAATCGTTCCCAGGACGGCCTTTGTCGCCGCGGGAGAATATCGCCGGATCGCTTTGAGCGGCTCGTCGAGTTGCTCGGGCGATTTCAGCTTCACCAGCGCCTTTTCGCGGAACATTCCCATGGCCAGTCGTCTCCTCCACCGTTCCCGGTCAACTCAACGCGCCCTGGATGATGCGATCGAATCGCAGCGCGGCCAGACTGATGCGGTCGAGCATATCCGGATCCACTTCGTTCGCATCGAACTCCTGGTCGAGACGCTTTTCGCGCCCATAGGCCATCTGGGCCGTGCTGTCACGTAAGCGGAAGGCCAGTAATACGCCGAGAGCCTTGTAGAAACGGCTGGCAAATCCCAGGTCCGACTTCAGTTTGCCCGCCAGGCGGGTCGTGGGAATCGACAACAGCAGCGAGTCTTCTTTGGCCACGACGCTGGCGCTCGGCGGGCGCGAATCGAGGAAGGACATCTCGCCGACAACTTCGCCGGAACCGATTTCCGCCACCACCGCTTTCCCGGTCATGACGGTCAGCTTTCCCGTGATCACGATGCTCACGGTCTCCACGCGCCGGCCCTCGACGACGACGGTCTCGCCTTGCTTGACGGGCGTTCGGGCCGCGGTGCCGACAATCCAATCGATGTCCTGGTCGTTGAACTCGCCCAAAAAGTACAGCACTTTCCGCATGGCCTAGTCCTCAGCTTCACCGGCGCCGCGCGCCAAAGGCAGTTCGGTAGGGTGGGGTGGAAGGGGGGCGAGCTTCAGCCGGTCGAGGTTCGACCAGTGGGCATAGCTCGTGACGTGCTCCAAATAGAACTGTTCTTCGGGCGTAGGCCGGGCCGAGTCCGCGTACCACGGCAGATGCCGCGCCACGTAGGAACCCCCGGTCCTCGCCGCCGTCAGGATCGTTCCGCCTCGTGCGCCGGGACGATACAGCGCAAACGTTGTATCAATTGCCGCCAGATAGACATCGTCACATATCGGCCCCTTCCAGAAGGGAGTTTCGTGACGAATAACCTGTTGTTTGTGAGCGAAACAATCCGGCAGGTCGTCGATCTTCAGACCAAACCCAACCTTGTCCCAGTGCGGGTAACGATCGAGAAGGCCCAGGAAATGTGACATAAAATCCTGCGGGCATTGCTCTACGGGCACGACATCCGCATCGGTGTAACAGTAATATCCCTGGAGGAAATCTCGCTCGATGGCGGTGCGCCAGAAGGCGAACGCGCCGACATTCGCGTCCAGGTAATATACCCGGAGTTTGCTGCGCCGGTAAAAGTCGAAGAGTGGTCCGTAACGGCTGGCGTTATCGATTACGTAAAGATTGTGGTACCCGCGCCGCTGCAGAGATTCAACCAGAGCGGCCAGCGGAGTGGGCCGATTGAAGCTGTTGATCACGATGGGAAACGAGCACGGGTGCTCCGGAACGGCCGGTTCGACGTCAAAATCCTGACGGATGGAAACGCCGGGAAAAGGCGTCAGCGCGTCCCGTCCCAACATTTGCCAGGGCAGGGGCCACGTCGGGTCTGTTTCGCCCGTCTTCAGCGCATAGAGCAGCACCAGTCCCAGGCGGTGATTGCCGGTCAGCGTCAGCCGGCCTGTGGAAAGCAGGTCCAGCAGTAACCGGCGCCCGGCCACATAGTCCCAAAATTCCTCCTCGCAGATCCGGACCAGGCAGCGAACTGGTTCGGCGTCCGCACTCGGCCGGACGCTGGTGGCGGAGCCCTGCAAGTCGACTCGCCACCGTGCAGGCCGGCTACGCGGCCGCAACCACTCGAGCCGTAGAGCACCCCACGCCGGCAGTCGCGACAGGATCGACAGCCGTTCTTCCAGCCATCGTCCGAAGTCCTCCGTTCCAGTCATGAGCTTGGCAAGTCGTTCGAGAAGATGGCAAAGGAAGCGAGTCGCGCCCCCTGGCGCTCGAGCGCCCGGCGCAGGACGGGATCGGTCAACGACTGCCACTCGCGACGCCGATCGAGTCGGGCGCCGCGCCCGTCGGGGCGAGCACCCTTCAATCCAGGATGGCAAACCCACTCCGTGATGCCGTCCCGCAAGTGGCCAGCAATCGCGAACCACGGCGTACGATCAGGTCCGTCACTGTAGAAGCGGGTTTCCACGCGGTCAACCCGCGCCGTAGGCAGCCGGGAATGGACGCGCAACACCTCCTCATGAAAGCCGCCCAAGCCCGGCGCCGCCCTCTCGCGGCTCTCGGCATCCGCGAACAACCGCACGGGAACGCTCCAGGTCCGCCCAAGCCCGGCGAGCACTTCAAAATATCGCGGTATGAGGCAGGCCAAGTGGTGATGGCAGTCAAGATGCGTGGGCCGGCCGGCCGTCGTGACGAACCGGTCGACCTGAGCCTGAAACTCCAGGGCAAGTTCGCGGGGGTCCGCCGTGAATAGAGCTCGGCCCGGTGGGCGAAATTTTCCCGCTGGCGTGACGAGCGAAGGGACGTCCGCGGGAGCTACCAGCGGCTCCCCTTCACTGAAGTTCAAGTGCACACCCAGTCCCAGATCGGGACAATCGCGCCGCGCTCGATCCAGTTCCTCGCAGACCCTCGGCATGTTCATCATCGCCGACGTCGATGTCACGATGCCCCGGGCGTGGGCATCACGAATGCCAGCGCTGATCTCCGCGTCGGCTCCGTAGTCGTCCGCGTTGACGATCAGGATTATCGGTCGTCGCTCCGGATCGTCATGGCGTTTCGACCGCTCAGACCGACCGTGCGCGTCGGCCGACATCATCGATCCGGTCCCGTCGCGCCCGCTGTCCCGGTCGGTTCGCCAACCGCTCGAAAAAAGTGGCCGCATACAAGCGACACGTAGCGTTGCCAATGGGGAGGCAGCCGAGGAAAGGCTGCCCCCAGGCTGCGGATTCCCTCGTTCATCTGGTCCAGTACCTCACGTGGAAACGGCAGCCACCAGTAGTTCACGGCGATGTTGAACTCATACGAGTTCACGTGGTGCCACCAGAACGCAGGCAGATATAACATGTCGCCGGCGTTCAGCTCGACCTCCAGCGGCGTCGCATTGCGAAATTCGGGAAACCGCTCCTCGTCCGGGTGCTCGGGATCAACCAGGCTGAAATATACTGACGGACCATACGCCTGCAGATCGCAGTGATAGAGATACGGCAGGTCCTCGGGAGCAAAAATCAAGAATCGCTTCCGGCCGCGGACCATGGCCATCAGATTGTGCATGCGGTCATAGTGCAGGCAGGTAGTGGCTCCATGCTGTCCGAACCACATCAGCGTCGACCGGAGGATTCCTTCGATGTATACAGGCGGGACGACATCTCCCTTCAGGCGCGGAAACTCACGGGGGAGGCTGACCGACTGGGCGTAGCGAACGGACTGGTCGAGTGGTGCCGCGCCGCTGGCGTGGTCGAGAAAAGCGGCGGCGTCCAGGAACTGCTGATGGTGCAGGGGATGCCCGTCCGGACCATAGCGGAATCGCCCATCTTCGGCGACCGCCACGCTCAAACGGTGGTCGCCTAACTGGGACTTCAGATACTCCGGAGTCCATTTTTGCAGCGCCGTCCAGTCCTGGAGCGTGTCGGTGAGTACCGCCGGACGATTCTGCGCGACAAACTCCCGCTCGAATTGCTCGCGGGTGGGGCGAGAGACTCTGGCAATGGAATTCACAAGTCCGCGACACCTTTCAACCCGTCATGGTCCGCCGGAGGCATCCGATCGCGTGCTCGCGTGCGGGCCGCGAACGAGGACCGCTGGGTCGCTGCGGTCGTTCGCCAGCCACGCAGTGCCTGGGAAGGGTACCGGCTCGGAGAAGGCTCATTCAAAGCATGGCATCCCGTTGCATGTCGCAGAGACTCGCTTCAATCGACGCGGCGAGCTGGTCGATGTCGTCCGAAGTAAAGGCCGCCGAGAGGTTCATCGTGGGAATCGTCTTGCAATACACGCCGTGCAGCCGCAGATACAGCGTCAGGGCGAGCAGCGTGCGCAGCTGCGCCGGCGATGCGGTGGTCATCATGCCGCGGTAGGATTTCTCGGTCGGTTCCGACTTGCCGATGCTCAGCTGCATTTGCAATCGCGAGTGGCCCTGCAGATCCACGGGAATGCCGCTGCGGCCCGCGAAATCCCGCAGCCGCTGCTGCAGATGACGATGATTCTGGTCGAGCCGCGCGACGATCTCGGCGTGGTGTTCGCCGATGTACCGCAGCTGGGCCAGTGACGCGACCACGGGCAGGAAGGCGCTGGAAAACGTACTCGACAACCACGCCTTGCGGAACCGATAGTCGCGAAACAGGCCGGCCGTGCGCGCACCGTCGAGAAAGCGGCTGTCGCCGGCCAGAATCGACAAGGGCAAACCCAGCCCCGCAGTGACTTTGCCAAAGCACGACATTTGAGGCGTCACACCGCTCCACTCGCGCGCGCCACCCCGCGCCAGCCGAAAGCCGCATACGACTTCATCGAAGATCACCGGCACGCGGTCATGGCACACCGCGCCGATCTGCTGGACGAATTCCCGGGCTTCCGGCACCCAATTCGTCATGAAGGAAGGTACCGGATCCACGACCACACAGGCCAGTTCCTCCGCATGCCGGTCCAGCAGTTCCAGGGCGACCGATGAATTAAAGGGCAGGACGAGCAATTCTTCGCTCGAGGCCGTACGCACGCCGCCCGTATCGGGACACGGCGGAATCTGATCCACGGGCGCCTTGGGAGCTGTCCCCGCCAGGATCATCCACGTGTTGTGCAAGAGGAACTCCGCCGAGCCGTGATAACATCCTTCGAACTTGGCGACTTTCTGCCGCCCGGTCGCCAGGCGTGCCAGCCGGACCGCGGCCTGGATCGATTCACCTCCCGTGTGAAAAAACGCTGAGCGTTCAACACCCGGCACCATTTGCTGGATCAGCTCGCCCAGTTCGGCTTGTTCGGCAAAAAGATGACCGCCGCCCACGCCGCGCTCGAGGGCCGCCAGCACCGCCGCGCGCACGAACGGTGGGTTGTGTCCTAACAAGTTGGCCGTGTAGACGGAATGGCAATCGAGATACTCGTGACCATCCACGTCCGTGATTCGCGCGCCGCTCGCCCGGTCAATCGCCAGCGGCAGCATGGGAGCCTCGTACGTCAGCAGGGACGGTGTCCCGCTCAGCTGAGCGGTGGCCCGCCGCTGAACTGCGATCGAACCCGCCTGACGAGCCGCGACCTGTTCGATGACGGCCTGGAACTTCTCGTTGCCGCTGCAGAGGTAGCTGAGCCCCGTGATGTCTTCCAGACCGAGAGTAGCAATCATGGATCTTTGCGCCTTGATGTTCCCAGACTAAAGGGTAGGATCTTACCCAAATCCTGCAGGCAAGCAACAAAATGCGATCCAGAATGATTGCCGATCCGCGGCTGGGGGAGCTGCTGTCGCTCCAGCGGCGGCTGCTGGATGCCACTCGCTCCTGGAGCCGCGGAGAGCGGCTGAGCGACGACGTCGCCGCCTTGAGCCGCGAGGCCATCCGCATCAATCACCAGCGCTACGTCGAACGGATTCCCGAGTATGGGCAAC
>JBFWYF010000516.1:0-5731 GCA_050186685.1 Pirellulaceae bacterium | reverse complement strand
CGTGTGCTCTTCCGATCTGCCCAGTTCGTGGTTGCCGTGCGTCACCCCGTCCGCTACGTGCGAACACTGGCCGATGCCGCGGCCCATCGGGCTCTGGTCGAGTTCCTGATCGCGGTCTACTTTACGACCCAGATGCACTCGATCGACGTCCTGTACTGCACTTTCGGTGATCGCAAGCTGTTTGTCGGATACTACTGCAAGCGGCTGACCGGCAAGCCTCTGGCTTGTACTGTCCACGCTTACGAATTGTACGTGAATCCCAACCCGGCTCTGTTCCAGATCGCCGCCCGCGCGTGTGACCAGCTGATCACCATCTCGGACTATAACCGCGACCGGTTGCGGACGCTGCTGGCTCGCCCCGACCTGCCGATCGACGTTATTACGTACTCGATCGATCTGCAACGTTATCGACCTCGACGCCGATTCGTCATCTTGATTGTGGGTTTCTTCGTCCAACGCAAAGGGCACGACATCCTGTTTCAGGCCGTTAAGCAGCTTGATCGCGACGATCTCGAAGTATGGGTTGTCGGCGGCGAAGGGGCCGAAGCTACCAGCGTGGATGTCGAGGCGCTTGCGCGGCGGTACGGCATCGAGTCGCAGGTCGCCTTCTTCGGCAAACTGTCCGGTACGGCGCTGCAAGCCGTTTACCATGCCTGCGACGTGTTTTGCCTGCCATGCCACTTCGACGACGAGGGTGTCGGCGAGGGATTTCCAAACGTCATCATCGAGGCGATGGCGTGCGGCAAACCCGTGATATCCACCCGGCATGTCGCGATACCCAGCGTCTTGGAACAAGTCCTGGTCGACGAGCGCGACGTGGCCGGACTCGCCGACGCGATCGAGCGCGTAGCCGCCTCCTCCAGCTGGCGCGACGAACTCGGCTCCCGGAACCGGGTGCTGGCCGAGACGCATTTCTCGCCCGCGAATGTCGAGGCGACCGCCGGCATCCTCGAACGCTTGTCTCATGCCGATCGATCATTTCCTCCTCCGCCACGCTCCCGATCCTTGCCGGAAGAGCAGCTCGTGGCCCAGGTTCCGAGTTGAGTTATATGCGAGCATCGTTGGAGTTGGCCCTGTTGTGCATCGCTGCGGTCGAGTTAATTCGACTACCTGGGCAGGTTGCTGCGCAGTGGATCGAACAGCTGCCACGGACGGTCCGCGATTCGATTCTGTGGTCGGCGGACCACGAGGAAGGGGCACTGGACGATTGGACGGCACCTGGCTCTCGGATGCCGGGGGGCGGCGTGTTGAACACCGGAGAACCCGACGCCTCGGCTCAGGCCACCACGGAAGTGACCCATTCTGGCCGTTACGCCGCGGCGGCATTCATCCGCGGTGCTAAGCGCGGCCGCGAGGGACCCCGCGCTGTGCGATTGATGCGCTGGACGGACAAGCCTTGGGACCAAGGGGGCGCGAGTTTCCCAACCGAGGCGTATTACAGCACCTGGGCGTACTTTCCCCGCACGTTCAATCCCAACAAGTATGCTCCGTGGGACCCGGGGGATGGTGGTTGGTGGATCGTGTTCCAGTTCAAGGCCCACGACGACCAGGATGTCAGCCAGCCCGTGTGGGCGCTGAACGTGTTCCACGACGATCGCACGAAGCGCATGCATTTCTACCTGTTCAGTCCTGCGAACGGTTCCCGGTCCGTCGAACAGTCCGTGCCACGTCCGATTCCGGTGCGGCAATGGGTGCACCTCGAGGCGTATTACCGGGTGTCGGCGGCAAAAGAAGGTGCCATCACCGTCTGGCAGGATGGCCATCGCATCCTGCACGCGCACGGCGTGCGCACGGCAGTCTCGTCGCAGCGGGAGCAGGCCGTCTGGGGCATCGGCAGCTATACCGATCATATTGCCGGCGACACGGAAATCGGCACGGCGACCGTCTATTTCGACGATGCGGTAGTCAGCACGCGACGAGTTTCCGAAACCCTGCCCGACGGGCGTTAAGAGATCTGCCGCGGCTCACTCGGAGAAGCAAACGACATGTGTGGAATTGCCGGTATCTTGCGGACCGACTCGGATTCCCCCGCGCCGGCCGACGTGTTGAGTCGAATGCTCCAGACGATCTTCCATCGGGGTCCGGACGACGAGGGCGTGCTGCTCGATGGCGAACTGGCCATGGGCATGCGGCGGCTCAGTATCATCGACCTGGCCGAGGGGCGGCAGCCGATGTTCGACGAATCGGGCCGCTTCGGTGTGATCTTCAATGGCGAGATTTACAACTACCGCGAGCTGCGGCAGGAACTGGCGGGCCGGGGCCACCAGCTCCGAACCCATAGCGACACGGAAGTCATTGTTCATTTGTACGAGGAACGCGGTGCGGAGTGCCTCGAACAGCTGCGCGGCATGTTTGCGTTCGCGATCTGGGATAAGCAGTCGCGCGAGCTGTTCCTGGCCCGCGACCGGCTGGGTGTCAAACCGCTGTACTATGCCGAGCACGATGGGGCGCTGCTGTTTGCTTCCGAGATCAAAGCGCTGTTGCAGTATCCGACGCTGCGTCCCGGCATGGATCTCCAGGCACTCAGTGACTACTTGGCTCTGAAGTACGTTCCGGCCCCACGTACGCTGTTTGCCGGTATCCGGTCGCTGCCTCCAGGCACGTTTCTCCGTATGCGGCAAGGCAAGATCGAACAGCGTCGGTATTGGAATCTCTCCTTCGCCAAGCCTTCCGTGTGTCCATCCGATGAGGAGTCCGAGGAGCGGCTGCTCGAACTGCTCCGGGAATCCGTGCGACTGCGTTTACGCAGCGATGTGCCCTTCGGTGCCTTCCTGAGCGGCGGCGTCGACTCGAGTTTGATTGTCGCGCTGATGCGGGAACAGATGACGGAACCCGTACGGGCCTTCTCCGTGGGTTTCGCTGGCGGCTCGGAACAGGATGAACTTCCGTTCGCACGGCAAGTCGCGGCCCGGTTCGGTTGCGAACATCACACACTGACGATTACCGCCGCCGATTGGCTCCAGCATGCCGAACAGGTGCTGTGGCACCTCGACCAGCCGATCGCGGATCAGGCGACGGTGGCCACATTTCTCGTGGCCCGTCTCGCCCGTCAGCACGTCAAGATGGTGTTGACCGGCGAAGGAGGGGACGAACTGTTCGCGGGTTATGCGCGCTATGCGGGGGAACAGTTCTCGCCATGGTTCCGGTGGCTACCACCCGGGATGGGGAGCCTGTTGCGGCGCGGGACGGCGTACCTGCCTGGGCTCCGGCGTGGCAAGATCGCGATTCAGGCACTGACCCAGGCCGACGAAGCCACTCGCTTCGCGCACTGGTTTCCGATGTTTACCGACGAGGCACGGTCGGAGCTCTTCGGGGCTCGGGGCGTCGAGGCCGTGGTCCCCGCGGCAAGCGTTTTTTCCGCGGAGTTGGCTCGTTGCGACGCCACGGCACCGCTCGACCGCATGCTGCATGTCGATACGAGCCTTTGGCTGCCGGACTACTTGCTGTTGCGCGGCGACAAACTGACGATGGCCCATTCGCTCGAAGCGCGCGTGCCCCTGCTCGATCACCGGCTGGTGGAGTTTGCCGCGCGGTTGCCGGTCGATGCCAAGCTGCGCGGCCGCACGCGCAAATACCTGTTAAAGCGCGTCGCGTCACGCTTCCTCCCTGCCGAAATAGTCCACCGCCGCAAGCAGGGTTTCCCGATTCCGATTGACCGATGGCTGCGGCGCGAAGCCCGTCCACTGATGCGCGACCTGCTGGCGCCCGATGTGCTGCGTGCTCGCGGCCTGTTTGATGTCCGGCGCGTACAGAAGCTCGTGCGTGACCATGAATCCGGCCTGCGGGATCACGCCACCGAGCTGTGGGGTTTGATCAGCGTCGAAATGTGGATGCGAAACTTCCAGGGCCCGAATCCCCGTCTTAATCCGGAGGAAAGTTTCCCCCCGGCCGCCGCCCGGACGGGAGCTCCCGTATGACAGCCAACCTGCCGCCGCGCACCGGACGCATCGTCATGATTCTGGAGAACGAGAGTTTTCCCGACGACACGCGCGTGTACCATGAAGCCACGGCTCTCGTCGATGCCGGTCATTCGGTAACCGTCATCTGTCCCACCGGCAAACGCCGAGGCGCGTTTGAAACCGTCGACGGAGTGCACGTTTACCGCTACCCCCGTCCCTGGGAACTCTCCGGTTTTCTGGGTTACGTCTACGAGTACCTCTACAGCATGTTCGCGGCCTGGAGTCTGTCCTGCTATGTCGGCGTGCGGCACGGCTTTGATGTCGTACACATCCACTGCCCACCGGATATGAACATCCTGATCGGATTGTTCTTTCGCTGTCTTGGCAAGAAGATCGTCGTCGATCTCCACGACCTGTCGCCTGAACTGTACACGGCCAGGCAAGGTGGCGGCGGCAGCCCACTCGTCCTCGGCGCCCTGCGCTGGTTCGAGCGACTGGCAACCCGCGCGGCCGATCGGCTGATTGCGACCAATACGGCGCAGCGTCAGGTGCAGATCGACCGAGGGGGTGCCGATCCGCGTCGGTGTTATGTGGTCCGCAACGGCCCCGACAATTGCTTCATCCCTTCCGCTCCTCGCCCAGCCACCATCCGCTTTGTCAATCGAATCATCGTGGGATACGTGGGGATCATCGGTATCCAGGACGGAGTGGATAACCTGGTCCGCGCCCTCGCCGAGGTACGTTCCGCCCGGCCGCAAGTCGCTGGAGTCATTGTCGGCGCCGGCCCGGCATTATCCGCTCTCCGGTCGCTTACGGCGGAACTCGGTCTGACAGACGTAGTCCAGTTCACCGGCTTCGTCGACTTCCGCTCCGTACCGGGCTACATCGCGGCCTTCGACATCTGCGTGACTCCCGACCCCAGCAACTCCTATAACGACACCTGTACGACAATCAAGACCATGGAGTACATGGCGCTGGGCAAGCCCACGGTCGCCTTCGACACGAGGGAAAACCGCATCACCGCCGGGCCTGCGGCGTTGTACGCTGGCTCCAATTCCATCTCGGAGCTTGCTCGACTCATTATCCGCCTCGCCGATGACCCCGCCTTGCGTTGCCGCATGGGCACCTTCGCGCGGGAGCGAGTCGACCGCTACCTGCGATGGGAGCGTCAACGTGTCGAGCTGCTGGCCCTCTACTCCGACCTGTTCGCCGGCCGGCTGCAGACCGACGAGCACCTGCAGATGGTGCTGGATGGGCAGCGTGCCTTAGCCGAATCGTCCCTTCCGGAGCGGACTGGCTTCGAAGATCCCCAAGCACCTGACCGGCAAGGCACCAGCCTGGAGGGGAAAGGTGACCTGCCGGCAGATTCGACGCACCCGGCCCCCACACAGCCCACCGCTTAGACGTCGGAGGCGTGCGACCACTCGTCTCATTACCTCGTCCACAGACAGGAACGATCATGACATTGCCCCCCGATCCCCTCGCCTCCCTCCCGGCAAGTTTCTGCTTTCCGGGGCGATCGGGCCAGCTGTTGTATGATGCTCTCTGCGAGGACGTCGACGCAGCACGGCTGCCCTCCGCATTTCGCTGGTTCTACCGAGTCCGCCCGTGGCTCCCCACGGTCGTCCGGCAACTGCTCCAAAAGCTGCGCAATCGGCGTCTGGCAGTCGACGAGCGATGGTATGTACCGCGCCGCATGCTGGCCTGCCTGGAGGCCGTCGGTCACCCCATGGCGTCGCTCTGGCCCGGCGGGGCGGAATGCGCCTTTGTCGTGACGCACGACGTCGAGACGCAGCACGGAGTGTCACTTATCGCGCAGATCGCCGAACAGG
>JBFWYF010000515.1:0-5759 GCA_050186685.1 Pirellulaceae bacterium | reverse complement strand
CACGCCGGAGGGGGCCTACCGGAACGCAGTCGTAACGGATGTTCCGATCACGGCGAGTGGCTGGCTGTGTCTGCGCTGTCTCGAAGAGCGGCCTGATGGTCGTTTCCGATTCGCCCACACCGCACCGTGGCGATTTAACGTCGAAGGGCGGCCGCTGCGTCCCACTCGGCAGGAGCGCGACTATCTCGTCGCGCGAATCCGATCCGAGATCGCGCGCAGCACCGGCGTCTTGCCCGCATCCGCGTTGGCCGAGTATCACGAGTCGCTGCAGCACGCAGAATCGTTGCCGGTGGTCGAGGATTGACACACTGAATTTCACCGGTCCGCGACCGACGGACAACACAACACCATGAACAGTCGCATAGTGCAAACGATTCTACGACCTCCGGCGTTCGCGGCGCGGCTTCTGTTGTTTGCGATCTGCGGATTGACCGGACGCTGCGCCGCGCCCGCCCAATCGCTCGACGAGGAACTGAAGCGTATACCAGCCTCCCAAATGGCCGCGGCTGCGCGCGAGAAGGGCGACGCCGCTCGCGGGGCGGTTGTGTTCTTTCAAACCCACATGGCGTGCGCGAAGTGCCACATCACGGGTGCGGCCGGTCAACCGACTCTGGGACCGGACCTGACCGCGATCGGAGGAAACCAGGTCACCGACGAAGCGATCGTCGAATCCGTTT
The DNA here is from genome assembly GCA_050186685.1 of Pirellulaceae bacterium. Taxonomy (GTDB): domain Bacteria; phylum Planctomycetota; class Planctomycetia; order Pirellulales; family Pirellulaceae; genus CAZFLF01. The sequence goes on along the minus strand of JBFWYF010000515.1, from coordinate 5,082 downwards.
TGCACCCCTCGAAGGTCATTCGCGCAGGCTATCAGTCGGTCACGCTCGTCACGGCCAAAGGTCAGTCGATCACGGCACTGCTGGTGGAACAGGCAGGTGACCGGCTTGTTGTGCGCGATGTCGCTCGGGGCGGAGAGACCACCGTTTTCCAGATCAGCGAACTCGACAGCTGGAAGTGGAACGACCTTTCGATCATGCCGGCCGGGCAGGTCAATCAGCTCAACAGCCGGCAGCAGTTTCTCGATCTGATTCGATACTTGATCGAGATTCGCGACGGCGGTCCGGTGCGGGCGTTGCAGCTTCAGCCCCCCGCGTCGCTACTGACGTTCACGGTGCCCGAGTACGAAAAGCACATCGATCATGCCGGTTTGATCGGGGACTGGAATGGCGAGTCTTTCCAGCGAGGCGCGGCGATCTACCAGCGGGTTTGCGCGAACTGCCATGGGACGGTTGAGAAGCCCGGTTCGCTTCCCAGCTCGCTGCGGTTCGCCGAAGGGAAGTTCAAGAACGGCGGTGATCCGCTGTCGATGTATCGCACACTCACGCACGGCTTCGGCCTGATGGCTCCGCAGGCGTGGATGGTGCCTTCGCAGAAATACGATGTCATTCACTACATCCGCGAGACTTATCTCCGGAACCGCAATCCATCGCAATTCATCGCCGTCACTGCCGCTTATCTCAGGACGCTTCCGGCGGGCAGCACGCGCGGGCCAGACCCGAGCCCGATCGTGCCCTGGTCGGCGATGGACTATGGGCCGAGTCTGACGCATACGTTCGAGGTCCCCGGCCCCTCTCACAATCTTGCGTACAAGGGGATCGCCATTCGACTCGATCCCGGCGCTGGCGGCGTCTCACGAGGGCGACACTGGATGCTCTTCGACACCGACACGCTGCGGGTTTCCGCGGCGTGGAACGCGGCGTCAATTCTTGACGCAGGTGCGGGAACGCAAAGCGTCGCTGGCTCCAAGTCGCCTCGAGCCGAGGACAACTTCATCGACTGGCGCGGCATCCAGTTCAACGGCGAGCACAACGTCCATCCTCGCCTGGCCGGCGAGACGGCGTATGCCAACTCCACGGGGCCCGGTTGGGCGAATCCATCAAATGGCAAATTCACCGACGACCGGCGCGTGCTCGGCCGTGATGGCCGACGGTATGGACCGCTGCCGCGCGACTGGGGCCGCTTTCGCGGCCTGCATCATCACGGGCAGGATGTCGTGCTGTCGTATGCGATCGGCACGACGGAAATCCTGGAATGGCCCCGACTGATCGTGCGAGACGAGCCAAACGCCTCGCCGCTGTTCGGGCGGACGTTCAACATCGGCCCGCGCGATCGCGACCTCCTGCTGCAGGTCGCCGAACATTCCGCCGAGGACGCACAGTTAACCGAGCTCAACGCCGACGGGTCAGTCGTAAGTTTCGGTCCGCTGCGCGCCGCCGCGGCGAATGATAAGCAGAACCTCACGCTGGCAGGAAACACTTACCTTGCCGCTGGATTCTCTCCAAGCGACCTCGACGCGGCATGGACTTCAGCGCAGGGGCGTCTGCAACTTCGATTGCCCGCAGGCCGCCAACCGCTCCGGTTCACGCTGTGGCTTCCGGCCTATTCAGCGACTGCTTCGGATGCGGACCTCCGCAGGATCGTGGTCGGTTCAGTCGACCCGCCGATCCCGGACGCCGATCGCGATCTGACGTCCCTGACCCGAGGCGGTCCGCCGCGCTGGCCGCAGAAACTTGAAACCCAGGTGATCGAGGGCGCCGACGACGGCCCCTTCGCGGCCGACTTCTTGACCGCGCCGGAAACCAATCCGTGGCTGGCGCAGACTCGATTCACCGGACTCGACTTCTTTCCCGATGGTCGCATCGCGGTCTGCACGTGGGACGGCGATGTGTGGCTGGTGGAGACCCTAGAAACCCAGAACCCGCCTGCTAAGGCACTGACGCTGCGCTGGCAACGGATCGCCTCCGGAATGTTCCAACCGCTCGGGCTCAAGATCGTCCATGAAAAGATTCATGTCATCTGCCGCGACCAATTGACCGTGTTACATGATCGGAACGGGGACAACGAGATCGACTTCTACGAATGCCTCAACAACGACCACCAGGTCACGGAACACTTCCACGAGTTCGCGATGGGACTGCAAACCGACGCGGAAGGCAATTTCTACTACGCCAAGTCCGGCTGCCACGGCAAAAAGGCCGTCGTACCCCATCACGGGACTCTGCTGCGCGTGAGCAAGGACGGCTCGCACACCGACATCCTGGCGAACGGCTTTCGCGCGGCGAACGGCGTCTGCGTTAATCCGGATGGTTCGTTCGTGGTGACCGATCAGGAAGGATTCTGGAATCCGAAGAATCGCATCAACTGGGTTACGTTAAACCCCGATGGCCGTCCCAACTTCTATGGCAACATGCTCGGCTATCATGACGTCACCGACGCATCCGATGACGCAATGGTCCCGCCGTTGTGCTGGATCACGAATGCCTTCGATCGCTCGCCCGCCGAACCTTTGTGGGTGACGAGCGACCGCTGGGGACCGCTGAAGAGCTCGCTGCTGAATCTGTCCTACGGATACGGCAAGGTCTTTCTGGTGATGCTCGAAAAGGTCGGCGACCGGATGCAAGGAGGCATGGTCGAGCTGCCGATCCCGGCGTTTCCTACCGGCGTGATGCGCGGCCGCTTCCATCCCACAGACGGGCAACTTTATCTTTGCGGCATGTTCGCTTGGGCCGGCAACGCCACTCACCCGGGCGGCCTGTATCGTCTCCGCGTCACCGGTCGCTCCATGAATCTGCCAGTTCAATTGCACGCCACCCGGTCCGGACTGAACCTTACCTTCACGGAACCCCTCGACCCGACCTCGATCGACGTGAAGAATCTGCAAGTCAAAACCTGGTCGCTCAAACGGACCGCTAACTACGGCTCGAAGCACTACGACGAGAAAATGGTGCCGGTGAAGGCTGCCGCCCTGTCGAACGACGGACGGGCATTGAGGCTCGACGTCGTTGATCTGCGTCCAAACTGGTGTATGGAAATCGCCTATACGCTTCGATCTCAGGATGGCGCACAAGTTCAAGGGATCATCCACAATACGATTCATCGCCTCAGCGAAGGTGGTCCCTGATGTTCTACCCAGGGCCCACGAATCGGGAGAGTCGTTTCCGAACGTGCGAGATCCGAGTCAAGGTCGTGTGACGATAGCGCCGGTGGCTCAAAGGAACTTTGTCACGCCCGGTTGAGCAGTCGGGGTGAGTTCTATCTTGGTATCCCAGCTGAGGTGATCGGGGACAAGTTGCTGCCGGGAGTTGAGGGCCTGCTCCCATGTGATCTCCTGGCCCGTGTAGGCAGCCATGCGGCCCATCAACGCCATGAGGCTGGTGTGGGCCATGCGGCGGCCGTCGTTGATGGGCCTGCCAGCGCGGATCGACGCGAAAAACTCGTCCTGCTCCTGCTGATGCATGCGTTCGCGTTTTCCCTGGAACGTCCACGAATTCAATCCCGAGATGACGGGCACGGGCCCCTTGCCAAGCGTGCAGACACCGTCGGCACCAATGATATAGTCGGCGTTTTCATTGTGGCAGCCGTCCTGGCAACGCAAGCCGAGGAAGCCGCGCACCCCGCTGGCGTATTCGTAGGTGATCTGACAGTGGTCGAATGTGTTCCCTTCGCCGGGAAACTGCCGCCCGCCGACGCCCACGGCTTTGACAGGCATTTCGTCATCGAACCACCATGCCATCTTGTCCGCGCTGTGGCCGCCGGAGAGTCCGATGCACAGGTCGCCGCCGAGCCATAGGAAGTCGGCCCAGTCGCGTATCTGCCACTCCAGGTCGCTCCATTCGCGCCGGCGCTCCTTACCGTAGTGTTTGTTGAAGCTTTGCCGGTAGTAGGTTGCATAGACAGTACGCACTTCGCCGATGGCACCGGCGCGAATTTGCTCGCGCACGGCCCGCGCGGAGTTGTCATAGCGCCAGCAGAAGCCGGAGAGAATTCCGAGACCCCGTTCCTCGGCCCGCGCGGCAGTGTCCAGGAAACTGCGGATGCCAGGCGCGTCCACGGCGGCGATGCACTCCGCAAATGCGTGCTTGCCGGCGTCGATGGCGGCTTTCAGGTGCTGCGGCCGAAAGGCGGGTGGGGCGGCGAGCAGGACAACGTCGACGTCGCTTTCGATCACTTTCTGATACGCGTGGAAGCCGAGAAAGCACCGGCCTGCGTCAGCCTTCACGCGCTCGGGCGCATACCGGCGCAGCGTCTCAAGGCTGCTGGCGAGCCGGTCCTCGAACACGTCGCCCAGCGCGACGACGACGCTGTTCGCGTCCGCATGAAGCGCCTCCATCGCGGCGGCCGTGCCACGACCGCCGCAGCCGATGAGTCCGATCCGCAGTGTTTGCGTGTTGGGTGCCGCAGCGAGAATCGCGGGAAGCGCCAGCGCGCCCGCCGTGGATGCTTTGATGAAATTGCGGCGATTGGCGTCTGGTGAAGTGAGGATCGGTTTCATGGATGGCGCGTTGGGGGGCAGAGGGTGGGTCACAGCTATTCCGCGAGAAACTCTTCGTACAGCGCGAGCGGCTGGGACATCGCATCGTCCAGCGGCGAAAGGACCAGCCGTATGTGCGCCGTACGGATGTCTCCGGGCACGAGGTCGTCCCCGAAGATCAAGAAATCCACCGCGCTGTAAGTCGTCGCACGGTCCTCGACGCGCGGCGTGTAGTAACGGGCACTGATCGCAGAGCAGGCGGCGGGTTTCATCAGGAGCACGACCGCGTGCTTCTGTTCCGGATCACTCATGAACGTGACGGGATGCGCGTAGTGCCTCAGCGGGAAAAAGGGCGCTACGTTCGCCTTGAACTCGCTACGGCTCCAACGCCCATCAAGCGGACGACGAGCCGCATGCGCATCACGGGGAAACACAAGCGAACAGCCGCGATAGACCTCGCTGAAAGCCGGCACCACAAGATCAGAATCGGGCTTTTTGTCCCCGACCGCGCGCCGCTGCAGATAGACGTGCGGGATCATCGCGTTGTCAAAGTAGTTCGGAAGCAGCAGTTCGTAGCCCGCATAAGTGCCCTTGGCCTGCAGTGTGAGAT
>JBFWYF010000514.1:0-5804 GCA_050186685.1 Pirellulaceae bacterium | reverse complement strand
GCGCACGTTCGAGGAGCGTGGCGACCTGGGGAGCGCGCGCCAGGCCTATCTGCGCCTGTTTGGATTCCCGCTCGAAGCCGTCGATCCGTATGCACGGGTCGTCAGCTTATTGCGGCTCCAGGATGGGCGAGCCGGAGCACGGGAGGCCTTTTCCGAATTCGTCCGGAATTCGGACAGCCTGCCACGACGTTACGCGGCGATCTTATTAGACCCCGACGAAACACGCGCCGGGCGGTGGGCAGAATTCGTCCAGCAGCACCCCGACTTTGCGCCGGCTGTCTACCAGTGGAGTCGTGAGTTCTCGCTGGACCGCCTGGGCGTGCAGGGACCAGCCGACAATGCTCAGGAAAAGAAGCTCCTCGAACGATTCCTTGAGCTTGTCGATCAAGGCCTGTTATTGCACTACTTTCTCGATGATGCCGCCGCCGCCGAGATGGTTGAAGATGCACAGACACGGCTTGCCGCCTTGAAAGTGCTCAGTACGCCGTCCGCCAAGCCAGACCAGGAGCCAAGACCGGAGGTCGAGACCCAAGAAAGATCTCCCTTCCAAGCGGGGGCGACGACGACATCCGCGGCCCACAACCGCCCGCACAATGCGGCCGCCAACTTCAAGTTTCCTGACCAATTGCCCGACTTCCGACCGGAGGCCCCCGCCTCCCTGGACCATGCCCCGCGACTACATCTCGGAGTCGGATTCTGATCGTAGCCCGTCAACGGCGGTGCTGCATGTAGTACCGCTGGATCTCGGCGACACAGGACCGGCCATTGGCGGCGAGTCGCTCGCAGTCGGACGGATGGGACTTGGCCCGCTCCAGATGGGCCTTGGTGCGTGCGACAACACCCTCTGCCAGGTCTTGATCAATCTCGGCACAGGTGAAGCCAAAGCAGGCGCAGATGGGTGCGTCGGGGTCTTTGGGATAGACGGGTTTGCGGAGTGCCGCCGCCGGAATTGTCCGCTCGAACATGTCGAAGTAGGCGACTTCGCACGTGGGATGCGGGCAGAAGTTCGCGGTAATCGCCAACTGCGCCTCCATGCCGGGAAGTAGCTGAGCGGCGATGGTCTCGCGCTGCACGGGTAGCCCCAGCGATCCGCATTTGGGGCAGAATTCGCCCGCGGCATCCGGCTCGCGCATGAAGGCCTTATTCATGTCGACCCTCTCGACTCGACCGCGTCACGTGGGATCCGCCTCACGTGGCCACTTCGACCGAGTCCATTTCGGCGCCCAGACTGGCGGGCACTTTGACCGGGCAGGCCCAGTAGTAAACGACGCCGACCGCCGCAATGGCAATTGTCACCAAGCGATACACCAGGGCGATCAGCACGCCAGATACCAGCGCCTCCGACTGCGGCGATACCAGGCGAAACAGCTCGTCCATGGCAAATTCAAACGATCCCAATCCGGACGGTGTGAAAGGCAATGCGCCGGCAACCATGCTCATCGGCACGATCACCAGATGGTCGATCAGCGGCGGGCAGTTGCCGAACACAGCCTTGGCAATCAGGAAGACGGCCAGCGTCAGAATGCCGTGTACCAACATGCTCATGGACAAGATCCCTGTCATGGCCAGCTTCTGACTGCGGTAAGCACGCAGCGATACCACCAGCCGCTCGAGAATGGGGCCGATCTTGCGCAGCGATGTGAGGAAGCCGACGACTCGCCCCTCGGTAAGTGCGGGAATCATGGCGGCGACCAGGACCGCTCCAACAATCAGCGTGGCGAGTAGCGTTACCCGGCACAGAGCCGTCAGGACGGGTGAGTCGGACGGGAGGCCGCCCAGCAGAATGGCACCGCTGGCGACAAGCATCAGCGCGTACATACCGACGACCCGATCGACCACGACGGAGGCGACCGCTTCGGTGCGCCGGCCTGGTTGTTCGCGAGCGATGAAGAAGGCCTTGAACAGATCGCCCCCCACGGACCCCACGGATACGAAGTTGAACAAGTAGCCGAGGAAGCTGAGCCGAAACGCGTCCGCGAGGCTGAACGAGATGCCGAGCACCCGCACCAGCCAATACCAGCGGACGAAGGTCAGGCACAGTGCGAAGAATTCCAGCAGGAAGGCCGCGCTGAGAAGACTCCAGTCGATGTGCCGGCGGGTCAAGTCGTGCCACTGTTCCGCGTCAATGCTCGCCACCAGCCAGCAGATGATGGCCGAGGGAATGGCAACCTTCAAGATATGGATCAGATACTTGCGCACGATGATTCGTTCGACTTTCTGCCGTTCCAACCGAGCGCCATGGTATGGGGATCAAAATCCGGTCGTGCCGCCGAACGACGGATCTGCTACACGTCTGCTAGGATAGAAAGGCCCGGCATACGATAGGTCGATGACACCGCCCCGAATGACGGGAGTCATTCTTTCGTCAATGTTCCTAAAATATAGCGGATGCGACGCTCCGGCAATCGTTCCGTCCCGGCAAATGCAATAGGTCTGTTCATGCTGCCTCATGGGATGCTGCTTGCAACGATGAACACAGCACGGCAAGACGACGAAAGTCCGGGGGCGGCCACCCAGCGCCGCGTGGCGGGGCAAGGTTTCAGCATAGTTCGAGCGGCCACGATCGTCTGCCTCGCCGGGTTACTGATTGTCGGCCCTCTGCAGGCTGGCACATTAACCATCCATACCGATTTTGCGGGCGGTAGCGGGCGCGTCGTGGAGATTGACCAAGTTGCGCGGCGGATTCGAATTGAGCCGTCGGCGCATCCGGGGCTGGGGTGGGAGTGTTGGTGGTATTTCCGGCTGACCGGTGCGGTGCCAGGCGAAACCTTGGTGGTCGAAGTCGGGAAGCCCCCGTGGGCAACGCCAACGCAGGCCGCATTCAGCACGGACGACCAGGAGTGGCAACTGACCGAGCCCGGCCAGCGGGAGGCAGCCGGCATCCGATACCACCTGCAGGTGCCGGCGGAAACGATCTGGCTCGCCTGGGGGCCACCCTATACGCTGCGACACGCGGCAGCAGCCGTGCGGGTGGCTGCGGATCGCCAGGACGGCTTCGAGTCGCGCGAGCTGTGTCGCACGGCGGACGGGCGACCGGTCCCGGCGCTGCAGTGGAACTGTCCGTCCCCGGACCGGTTCCACGTCTGGATCCAGGCTCGGCAACATGCCTGGGAAGCCGGATCGAGCTGGGTCTGCCAGGGTTTCCTGGACTGGCTGTCATCCGACGACGAAGGGGCCGTTCGGCTGCGCGAGCGAGCCCAGGTGACGGTCGTTCCCATCATGGATGTCGATAATGTGGAACGGGGGGCGGGCGGCAAGAATCAGCTGCCCCACGACCATAACCGCGATTGGAGCGAACAGCCTCACTTTGCCGCAGTCGCGGCGGCCCAGCGCGCCATCCAGGAGTCGGACGAGCGGGGGCTGTTCGACGTGTTTATCGACCTGCATAACCCCGACGCCGGGTCCACCCATCCGTTCTTTTTCGTCACTCCCCGCCGGTTGCTCTCGCCTCGCGCCTCGCGCAACCTGGACCACTTCCTGGCCGCTGCCCAGCTCGAAATGGTCGGGCCGCTCGCGTTCACCGGCCAGACACGGGAATCAGGCGAAAGTTACGACGCCAAATGGCGGGCAATCAGCAAGAACTGGGTCTCGTTGCACACCCGTGACCATGTTGTCTCGGTGACGCTCGAGACCGCCTGGAACACGCCTCACAGCAGCATCGATGGCTACCGAACCGTGGGACGCCAGCTCGGAATGGCGGTGGAGCGGTACCTGCGCGCTAATCCTCGCGAGTGATCCTGGGCTGAGAAGATTGTTGGGAGGGAGGTGACTTGTTACAGTCAACGCCATCTGGAGTCTTTTCGTTCCCCGTTCCCCGTTACCCGCTCCCATACCCATGACATCACGACTTGTTTCCCGTCGGGAGGCTCTGTGCCAGGTCGCTGGCGGGGCCGCCGCGGCTTGCCTGGTGCAAGGCACTTCCATGGCGCATGCCCAATCGGACGCTCCCGCTGCCGGATATATCGATGCTCATTCCCACATCTGGACGCGCGAGGTGGCGAAATACCCACTCGCTTCGGGCAAGACCGTGGCCGATCTGGCCCCGCCCAGCTTCACCGCCGAGGAACTGCTCGCCATCGCCAGGCCGGAACGCGTCGAACGAGTTGTATTGATCTGCCATCACCCGTACTACGGCTACGACAATTCGTACTTGATCGATTCCGCCGCCCGTTATCCGGAAGCCTTCCGCATCGTCGGGGCGCTGGATGAACGGCAACCTCAGGTCGCTTCCCGCATGCGGGAGATGTTGAAGCAACGCGTGACCGGTTATCGCATCACACCCATGTTCGGCGGCGAGAAATGGCTGGACAGCAGCGGCATGGAGGAGATGTGGCGTACGGGAGCGGAGACACGCCAGGCGATGTGCTGCCTGATTAACCCCGCCAACTTGCCGCAGGTGGCGAAGATGTGCGAGCGCCATCGGGACACGACGGTGGTCATCGACCATTTCGCCCGTGTGGGGATGGCCGAAGGCATTCGGGACGAGGAACTCGATCAACTCTGCGCGCTGCGCAGGTTCGACAAGGTTTTCGTCAAGGTCTCCGCCTTCTATGCACTGGGGGCGAAACGACCGCCTTATCACGACCTGGTGCCGATGATCCGCAGGCTCTACAACGAGTTCGGGCCGGAGCGGCTGATGTGGGCCAGTGATTCGCCGTACCAGCTGACGGGCAACCACACTTATCGGGCCTCCATCTCGCTGGTGCGCGACCATCTCAACTTTCTGTCGGAGGCCGATCGCGACTGGTTGCTCTACAAGACGGCTGAAAAGGTCTACTTCTACGTGTAATCGGCGAGCCTGGTCTACGAAGGTGCGTAGCGGAGGCGGCAGAACTTCCGAAATCGCTGGTACGTCTCGGAACTCTTGCGAGCTCCGCTACCCCATCGTCAAGACCTGACGGAGCACTAGGCTTTGTCGGCCGGCCCGAGTGCCCCCATCAGGGACTGGGCCAGGTCGCCGACCGACGCGAGCACGTCCGAGCGAGGCTTCGTCGAGGCCTCGGCCATGCGCCGCACGAGGGCGGAACCGACGATCACGCCGTCGGCGACCGGCGCGACGACGCGGACATGCTCGGGCTGGCTGATACCGAAGCCAATGCAGATTGGCAGGGAAGTCTGCGTGCGCAGCCAGCCCACGTTGTCGACGAGCTCCGGGGGCAGGTCGCGACGTTCTCCGGTGATCCCGGTGACGGACACATAGTAAAGAAAACCCGTCGATTGTTCCGCAATCCGCACGGCACGGTCGCGTGGCGTGGTGGGCGTGACGAGTTGGATGAGGCTGAAATCCTGTCGACGGCAGACTTGGGCGAGCTGCGCCGACTCCTCAACGGGCAGATCCGGCACGATCGCGCCGACCAGTCCTGCTTGCTGCGCGTCGGTGACGAATCGTTCGATACCGTGCCGCAGGACGATGGCATAGCTGACCATGGCCACCAGCGGCATGGACAGCCGCGGGGCTACGCCGCGGAGGGTCTCCAGGATCTGGTGTAACTTGATCTTCTGGTCCAGGGCCCGCGTATAGGAAGCCTGAATGACCGGTCCGTCAGCAATCGGGTCGCTGTAGGGAACGCCGACCTCGCCGATCGTGCACCCTCGGCGGGCCAACTCCTGCAGTACGGCGGCCGTAAAGGCCAGGTCGGGATCACCGGCCGTAACAAACGGAATGAATGCCTTACGGCCGGATTGCCGCAGGTCCGCGAACACTTGACCGATAATCGACATGGGAATCGTGCAGCAGGAGGCAACGAACGGTGGGCCGCCGGCGGGAATGGCCCGCGCGGTCGTCGCGTGATAATGGGCTGGGA
>JBFWYF010000513.1:0-5813 GCA_050186685.1 Pirellulaceae bacterium | reverse complement strand
CGACTGCTGACTCGTTGCGAGCTCGCCCAGCCCGGGCAGACGGCTACGTGGGTGCGGACGCTGGCCCACACGGGGGGCGCCGGCGCGACGCTCGAAGCCCAAGTTCGGAAGCTGACGATCCGCGGGCGGTAGGATGGTACGTCTACGGGGAAACGCGTTTCGACTCCTATTCCTGACCGGCGGCGGCCGCGACGTGCGCGGCGGCCGCTTCGCGCGGGTGCCGCTGCAGGGCTCGACCGGGTAGCGACGTCAAGACGACACAGATGGTATCCGTGGCCGGGTCGGCCCAGCAGATCGTGCCCGTGGAACCCGTATGTCCGAAGGTGCGATCCGAGCAACCGGGGCTGCCGGCAGCCGTACCAATCTGAAACCCTCGTCCGCGCGGCGTGAGGCCTGCCGGATTCTGGTTGCTGACCATGAGCCGCGCCGTTGCGGGTTTCACCGCCGCCCCCTTGGCGTACAGGAACTCGGCAAGGAACCGGCCGACGTCCGGCGCCGAGGCATGCGTGCCGCCCCAAGGTGCACCCAGCGCCCGCCAGTACGGGCTATTCCAGTCCCAGCTCTTGGCGCTCGAGCTGCCACCGCCCGATTCGGGTGCCGCCCGCTCCGTCTGGCAGACGACCATCTCCTCGCGCCGAAAACGCCCCAATCCCTGGGCAGAATGCTTCATGCCCAACGGCTGCAGTACCGCCCGGTCGACAAGCATGCGGATGTCGGTTCCGCTCAACAGCTCCGCAATCCGCGCCGCCAGTAGAATCGCCATGCTCGAATACTGGTAGCGCGTCCCTGGCGCGAACTGGAGCGGAGTGCGGACTGCCTGATCGACGAAGGCCCTCAAGTCGGCATGGCGGCTGCGCAGCGCATCATTCTCGGGCAACTGGTCCGGTAATCCCGATACGTGGGTCATCAGCTGCCGGACCGTCACTTGTTCGCGTCCTTCGCCCCGGAACTCGGGCAGGTACTTGCGCACGGGATCATCCAGCTGGAAGGCGCCCTGGTCGTACAAGGTCATCACCGCCGTCATGTTGATCGGCTTCGAGATGGACCCAAGCAGGAACATGGCGTTCTCGTCCGCCGCCTGGCCAAAAGCACGGTTGAACACCGTGTCGCCCTGGCGCACGTGCAGAACGGCGGAGTCGACACTGCGGCTGGCCGTTGCCTGAGCCAGAACCTCCGCCGCCTGATCCAATTTGCCTTGCCGCAGCGCGGCATACAGGGGTGTTCCCACGCTGAGCGCCAATCCACAACCGAGAAAAGTTCTGCGTTTCATGGGGAGCAGTCTAGCGGGTCGGGTTTCCGATTGGCAAGTTCGGCGGTTTCCTCTCGTGGCCCCTTTCGCCAGAAAGGGGCTGCACGGGCTTCTTGCGGCCGTGCGAGCGTCCCGCAGATGGAGGTGCTTTGCCAGGCTTGGTGGTTATATTAGGTCGGATCACGACGGCGGAGCGTCGTGCCACACTCCTTCCCAGCGTGCCCTTATGATTCGCACACTACCCGGCCTCTTCGTCGTCCTGATTGCATGGTTGATCAGTCCTGGATCGTGCAGGGCACAGGACGTCGGGCAGGGGGTGGCGCAGCGACCGGATTGGATCGCGGAGATTCTGGACCTGCCCGGTTCCGGCACCGATTACGCGGCGATTGACTTCGAGGGGCTGCCAAGACTCGCCGGCGACCATGCCGTCATCCACGGAGTGGCCTGGTCGCCCGGATACACTCCGGACCAACCGCTGACTATGGAAAAGATGCGCTTGAACCTGCACAACTACCTGGCGCATCACGAAGGCCGGTTCTGGTGCATTTGGAGCGATGGTCCGCAAATCGAAGACTGGCCGACGCAGGAAGTGAAGTTCGCGACGAGCGACGATGGGCTGCACTGGAGTCCGGCCAAATCGGTGACGGGCACGCCCGAGGAACCGTACGCTTTCATCGCCCGCGGGCTTTGGGTGCGCGATGGGCAGCTTCTGGCGCTGGCCGCCCACTATCGTGGCAAGGGAGCCTTTGGAGTGAACAAAGAGCTCGAGTTGTGGGCCTATGGATGGAATCCGCGCACCGAAACCTGGGAGTTTCTGTCCAAGGTGTACGACAACGCCATTAATAACTTTCCCCCGCAGCCGTTGCCTGACGGCAACTGGATCATGACCCGGCGAGATGCCCGGTTCAACGTCAGCATCCTGATAGGGGGGCGACAAAGGCTCGATCAATGGGACGTCGTGCCAGTCGTCCGCATGGGGGAAGTGCCAGGGTTCCGGCCCGATGAACCGATCATCTGGCTGATGCCGGACCGGAGCGTCCAGGCACTGTTTCGAGACAACGGCGGTTCCATGCGATTGTACCAGTCGGTGTCACGGGACTCGGGGCGCACGTGGGAGACACCGGTATTAACCAATTTCCCGAACGCGACCAGCAAGATCGTCTCGCTCGGTACAAGTCGCGGTTATCGCGTGCTGGTTTCCAATGCCAACGTCCGGTTGGCGCGCCGTGAGTTGCATCTCTCGGTCAGCTCAGATGGTCGGCGCTTCACGCGTATGGCGCGGCTCGACATCCCGGCTCTCGCCGCGCCACTCGGTTATGAGACCATCTGGGCCAAGTTCGCGAAGGGAGTGGCGAGCTTGCAGTACCCGCATGTCCTCGAGCACGACAACTGCCTGTACATCGCGTTGTCGCGATGCAAGCTCCAGACCGAGGTGTTCCGAATTCCGCTCGATTCGATCGACGCATTGCTAAAGTGATGCCTGCTAACAGGAAGATGCTCAGCTCAAGAGGCATGACCGCGGACCCGAACCGCGACGCCGCGGAGCGCAGGAGTGCTGCCCCCGTCCGGTGTAGTCAGGATCGCACGATACTGAAACCACCGATCCTCGGCGGGCAGGTCGAGCGCTGCGGACGCCTCATCAAAGTGCGAGTCGGCTCCATTTGGTCCGTGCCACTTGGCCCGTTCGAGGTCCGTCCGTGAACGCCCGCTCCGGATCTGGAACTTGATGGCCGTTCCATGCGGCGTATCCGCGGTCCACTCCAGTCGCGAGGGAGACTTATCCGACGGGCATGCCAGGGCCGCGGACGTGTATTGTTCGGCGAGTTGCCGATCGTAAAGGTTGCCGACGTCGCGTCCGATGCCAAAGTGCGGACCGAAAGTGGGGATCCCATGCCGGCGCGCTGCTGAGTAGCCCGCGGGGCTTCCCCAGAAGATGTTGGACTGCACCGTGTGGTCCCCTTGGACGACGTGATTCCCGACAAACAAGTCCAGCCAGCTGTCCTGGTTCAAGTCAGCGATCGTCAGGGCGCTGGAGGATTCCGCGGGCAGTGCCGTTCGCCGCGACTCGCTGTAAACTCCGCCCGCTGCACCCCAGTAAATCAAGAGCGGGATGCTGCGCGTGACGTAGGCATGATAGTTCGTAAAGACGATGTCGAGATATCCATCTTGGTTGAGGTCGGCGACCGATGCTTCCAGCGAGTCGAAGGCCTCCAAGGGTTGCGACCGTTCGAGCGCATAGCCGGCGGCGCCGCCCCATAGGATGCGGGCGACCTTGGTGGGTCGCGCCTGATCGTGTTCGGTGTCCCACCCGCCGCCGAAAATCAAGTCGAGCCATCCGTCCTGGTTCAGGTCAGCGATTTCGACAGTCGAGGCATTGTGTCCCTGAAACAGCACTTGCCGATTCTGGTTGTAGGTCCCGTCCTCGGCGCCCCAAAAAATGTGCGTTCTGCCCGTCTGAAGGCCGGGGAAGATGAGATCGAGATAGCCGTCCCGATTGAAATCCGCGATGTTCACGCTCTGCGAGTAAAACGTTTCCAGCTCCAGGACCGTCCGGCGGGCATCGCGGAATCCGTGCTCGCCGCCCCACCAGACGACACCCCGCGTTGGTTCCGATTTCTCGCCACGTTCGACGTACCGGGATCGCGAACCAATAGGCATCGCCAGGTCCAGGTAGCCGTCTCGGTTCAAGTCGGCGATGCCGATCGCTTTCGCTTCGAGCTTGCTGTCTCCAAGCGGCTGCGGACGGAATCCGTCGCGGCCACCCCAATGAACAACGCCTTGGCTGCCGCCTACCACGTCGACGAACCCGTCCTGATTCAGGTCGGCGATGCCCACGGCCGAGCCGTGCGCCAGCTGGGTCATGGAAGCGGTCGAGTAATGATGACTCGCGTTGCCCCAGTAGATGAAGGAGTCGATTTCCTTCCGGCCGTCTGAGCCGCTCGCGTGGCTGATCAGGACGAGGTCCTGGTGACCGTCGTTATTCAGATCGCTGGCATTGGCGCTGTCGGGCGAGAATCCCAGCAACTCGCACCGATCCGCGGCCGAAAAACCATCCGGCCCCTGCCAATAAATGTAGGAATTGGTATCCAGGCTGTCTCCGTCCGTCGTATTGGAAAAACCCACATCCAATCGACCATCCCGATTGAAATCTGCCACAACCACGTCGCTGGCGGACAGCGTGGGAAGTTGAGTCCGCCGCGAAGCGGCATAGCCATCCGCCGTACCCCAGTAGATCGAGGAGTACGGTTCGTCCGAGGTGCCGTCGGCCACGACAATTTCCGAGAGACCATCGGCATTCACATCGGCGACCGCACAGCGTCGAGCCTGCACCGCGGGCAGAGTGGCCCACGGCTCTGTATCCAACCCCCTGCCGTTTCCCAGCAGAATTTCAGCAGGGCCCGACTTGTGCAGCACAATCAAATCGAGCTGGTGATCGCGATTGACGTCGGCCAAGTGCAGTGCCATGGGATTGCGGGACGGCCAGGTGACGCGCCGTTGGTCGGAGAATCCGTCCGCGGAGCCCCAGTACAGATAGATACTTTTCTCCTGCAGGTTGTTGTTGGCGAACAGCAGATCGGGATAGGCGTCGCCGTTCAGATCACCCGCCACACAGTCACGCGCAGTCACCGTGGGCAGTGTGATACGACGAACCGCGTCAAAGCCCTTGGGTCCGTTGTAATAAACGTACGACTCTAAATGCCCGTGCGGAGCGACGAATGCCAGCCGCTCGAAGTTGCCGCGATTGGCGAACGCCAAGTCGACGAACCCGTCCTGGTTGAAGTCCGCGGCGGCGACTCCACCGGCGAGCATGGTTGGAAGTTCCGTGCGGCGCTGCGGATCAAAACCCCGCGGGCCGTTCCAGTAAACGAGCGCTTCGGACTCAATCGTGTAGTTGTGTTTGAAATTGCAGAAGACAATCTCGGGATAGCCATCGCTGTTGAGGTCCGCCAGGATCGAACGTCCGCCACCGTCGCTGGGCAGACGAGTGGCATTGCCGCGGCGCTGATGGATCTCGTCCATCAACCGGATGCGCGGCAACTGGTCGGGAACCGGCGGCATCAGTGACTGGGGGCCGTTTTGCCGCCCCCAGTAGATCAGGATATCGGTTCCTTCGACGTGGTTGTGATCGTTCGAGACGAACAGATCGAGATGGCCGTCATTGTTGAAGTCGAGCCGATTGATCATCTCGATGCGTCCGGATCGGGTGACATATAAATTCGCGCCGCCGGCGCCCAGCGTCCCGGTCGCGAATTCCGCAAAGCTGTCGTGTATCAGCCACGGTTCGTCGGCTCGCTTACGGCTTCCGAGGCCCGGACCAGGCGTCGAATCCGGACGCACAAAAAAGACGTACTCGTTCGTGTCTTTCCCATCGTAGACGATGCTGTACTGGACCATCAGCTCACGGCGAGCATCCGGCTTGTATTTGTTGATCACGCAGTTGTGGCAGTAGCCGTCCGGGTGGCGGTCGTCCCGATTGATGTAAACGCCCTCGTCCCAGTGGATGCCGTCGGTCGACTGATACAAGGCGAAGCTCCGGCCACTGCGACCATGGAGGTAGTACACG